>NZ_PEGG01000019.1 GCF_002737765.1 Caulobacter sp. B11
GGGGAGGATCTCTGCCGCCAGTTCAGCCAAGCCTCTTGCCTCATCCGCAAAAAGTCGCATCTAGGCGGCATGCGTAAGTTCAATTCCGCCGACCCTGCTTTCCCCGACCTGTTCAAGGCGTTCCTCGACGAGCGTCGGGGCGCGCCCGAGAATGTCGACGCCGCCGCGCGCAACGTGCTGGACGCGGTCAAGGCCGACGGCCTGTCGGCCGTGCTGAGCTTCACCCAGCGATTCGACGGCGTCACCCTGACGGCCGACACCATCCGGGTCACCGCCGAGGAGATCGAGGCCGGCGCGGCGCAGGCTTCGCCAGAGGTGCGCGACGCCATCGCCTTCGCCGCCGCCCGTATTCGCGCCTTCCATGAGCGCCAGCGTCCGGCCGATCAGAGCTGGACCGACGAGGCCGGCGTCCAGTTGGGCTGGCGTTGGACGCCGCTGGAGTCGGTGGGGATCTATGTGCCGGGCGGCCGCGCGGCCTATCCCTCGACGGTGCTGATGAACGCCGTGCCGGCTCAGGTGGCCGGGGTCGACCGAATCGCCATGGTCACCCCGCCCGGCAAGCTGGAGCCGGCGGTGCTGGCCGCGGCCAAGACGGCCGGCGTCAGCGAGATCTGGCGCATCGGCGGGGCCCAGGCCGTTGCGGCCCTGGCCTATGGCGCGGGTCCGATCGCCCCGGTCGACAAGATCGTGGGTCCCGGCAACGCCTATGTCACCGCCGCCAAGCGCCGCCTGTATGGCGTGGTCGGGATCGACGCCCTGGCCGGCCCGTCCGAGATCGTCGTGGTCGCCGACCGCAACAACAATCCCGACTGGATCGCCGCCGACCTGCTGAGCCAGGCCGAACACGATCCGGCCGCCCAGTCGATCCTGATCACCGACGACCCCGACTTCGCCGACGCGGTCTCGGCCGCGGTCGACGCCCTGCTGGCGACATTGTCCACTGGGCGCGACGCCGCCGCCTCCTGGCGCGACCACGGCGCAATCATCCTGTGCCCGCTCGACGACAGCCCGCGCCTGGTCGACCTTCTGGCCCCGAGCACGTCGAGTTCGCCCTCGACAATCCCGAGCGCCTGGCGGACCGGGTGCGTCATGCCGGGGCGATCTTCCTGGGCCGCCTCACGCCCGAGGCGATCGGCGACTATGTCGCCGGCTCCAACCACGTCTTGCCGACCAGTCGCGCGGCGCGCTTCCAGTCGGGACTGTCGATCTACGATTTCCTCAAGCGCACCTCGATCGTCAAATGCGATGCGGCGTCGTTCGGCGTTCTGGGTCCCCACACCGCCGCCCTGGCCAAGGCAGAGGGCTTGCCGGCTCACGCGCTTTCCGCGTCGATCCGGTTGCCTTCCGCGCTCTGAACGGCAACTCTCCCGCCAATGTCCGACGCCCTCGCCGATCAGCGCCTCAAATCCATATCCATCGACGAGGAGTTCGCTGGCGGCGGCTTCGCGCGATCAGGAGCAGGAGCGGCAGGTGTGGCGATCTTCGACCTGCTGGATTCGAACTATTTCGAGCCGGGGCTGACGCGCCGGCCGGGCCCTATGACCTGAGGCTGTCGCTGATCGAGAACCGGCTGGCCTTCGACATCGCCGGGCCTGACTATGCCCGCCGACATCTATTGTCGCTGTCGCCCTTTCGGGGGGTGATCAAGGACTATTTCCTGATCTGCGACAGCTACTATTCGGCCATCCGCAACTCCAGCCCCCAGCAGATCGAGGCGCTGGATATGGGCCGGCGGGGCCTGCACAACGAAGGCTCGACCCTGCTGCGCGAGCGGCTGGAGGGCAAGGTCAAGACCGACCTCGACACCGCCCGGCGGCTGTTCACCCTAATCTGCGCGCTGCACTGGCGGGGCTGAGCGGGGTGGAGCGACTTCCAGGCGCGGTGCTGTTCGCCTGCAACTACAATCGCGTCCGCTCGCCCATGGCCGAGGGGCTCTTCCGGCGATTCTACGGGGCCCGGACCTTTGTCGATTCCTGCGGGCTGAAGGCGGATCCGAACGGCGATGGGATCGACCCCTTCGTGGTGTCGGTGATGGACGAGCTCGGCCTCGACGTTTCGGGCCACAAGCCCAAATCATTCGACGAACTGGAGGACGGCTCCTTCGACGTCGTCATCTCGCTGACTCCCGAGGCCCAGCATCGCGCGGTCGAACTGTCGCGCGGCAACGCCGTCGAGATCGAATACTGGCCGACCCACGATCCGACCCTGGTCCATGGCTCGCGGGAGGCCATGCTGGACGCCTATCGGGAGGTCCGCGACGGCCTGTCGGCGGCGATTCGACAACGTTTCGGCGCGCCATCGACGTTTGGGGGGTGAATGCGCTATACACCGCGCCTCGCAGCCGTCGGCGCGCGGACGACTCGTCGTCTCGCGGCTTGGCGTGTTCACTGCTCCGCCCGTTTTGAGAGGCCTGATGGCTAAGGAAGAACTACTCGAGTTTCCCGGTACGGTCAGCGAATTGCTGCCCAACGCGACCTTTCGCGTGACGCTGGAAAACGATCACGAGATCATCGCCCACACCGCCGGCAAGATGCGCAAGAACCGCATTCGGGTTCTGGCCGGCGACAAGGTGCTCGTGGAAATGACGCCCTACGACCTGACCAAGGGCCGCATCACCTACCGCTTCAAGTAGGCGGGCGGGATGGCTGTCCAGCGGACGCCGCTGGTTCTGGCCAGCGCGAGCCCCCGGCGTCTGGACCTGCTCGCGCAGGTCGGCGTCACCCCCGACCGGGTCGACCCGGCCGATATCAATGAAGACCCACTGCGAGACGAGACGCCCCGGCGTCACGCCTTGCGGCTGGCTGTCGAAAAGGCTCGGGCGGTCTCCGCCCGACAGGCCGGCGCCTATGTGCTGGCGGCCGACACCGTCGTCGCGGTGGGTCGGCGGATCTTGCCCAAGGCCGAGACCGACGATCAGGCCCGCGCCTGTCTCAAACTGCTCTCGGGCCGCAACCACATGGTCCTGACCGCGGTCGCCCTGATCGCCCCCGACGGTCGGGAAGCCTCCCGGCTGGTCGAGACCCGGGTTCAGTTCAAGCATCTGTCGCTCCAGGAGCATGCCGACTATCTGGCCGGCGGCGAATGGCGCGGCAAGGCCGGCGGTTATGCCGCCCAGGGCGTGGCGGGCGGCTTCATCATCGACCTGCACGGCTCCTATTCCGGCGTCGTCGGCCTGCCGCTCTATGAAACCCTCAACCTGCTGCACGGCCTGGGCTGGGTCCCGGCCGGGAAGGCCGTCCCATGAGCGAGCGTCGCGCCTATCTCTATACCGGCGTCGGCGAGACGGTCGGGGTGGTCACCCTCGATGGCCAGCCTGAACGTCTGATCGCCGCCTGGGATGGCGACGACCTCCTCGACGCCGATGGCGTGATGGGGGTGGCGCGGGTCAAGAAGATCGACCGCAACAACAACGCCGCCTTCGTCGCCCTGCCGGGCGGCGCCGACGTGCTGCTGCCCCTGAAGGCCGAGATGCCGCGCCTGGTCGAGGGGCAGTTGGTCGAGATCGAAATCCGCACGCCGTCACGGCACGGCAAGCTGGCCACGGCGCGCTATGTGGGCGAGGCCGAGGGCGAACCGCGCGTCACCGCCAGCGCCCCCACCATCGACACCCTGTTGCGGCTTTGGGTGAAGGCCGGTTCGCCGACCCAGGGCGCGGCGGCGCTGGAAGCGGTCGAGGCCGCGGAGGCCCAGGCCCTGGCCACGGTCTTCGCCCTGCCGGGCGGCGGCGATGTCAGCATCGAGCCGACCCGCGCCCTGGTCGCCATCGACGTCGACCTCGGCGGCCGCGAGGGGGCTGACTCCAAGCGGGCCGCCCGTCAGGCCAACATGGCCGCCCTGGCCCTGTCGGCCCGTATCCTGCGGCTCAAGGGCCTGGGCGGCATCGTCGTGTTCGACCTGGTCGGACGCGGACATGATGGCCCGGCCCTGGCGACCGCGGCGCGCAACGCCTTCGCCGTCGATGCGCCTGGCGTGGCCATGGGCGCGATCAGCCGCTTCGGCACCCTGGAAATGACGGTGCCACGCCGCAGTCGGCCGATTCTGGATCGCCTGCTCGACGCCGATGGCGGGCTGAGCGACCGCGCGGGCGCCTTGCGACTGGCCCGGGCCCTCGAGCGCGAGGGCAAGGCCGATCCGGGCGGACGCCTGGAGGGACGCTGTTCGCCGGCCGTGGCCGCGGCGTTCGTCCCGTTGCAGGCCCGATTGGCCGACCGACTGGGTGCGCGATTCGTCGTCACGGCCGTCGAGGGCTGGCCCAACGACCGTCTTCAAGTGTCTGCCTTATGAGCACCGCCTGCCCCATCTGCGGCAAACCGGTTGTCGCCGCCTTTCGGCCGTTCTGTTCCAAGCGTTGCGCCGATCTCGACCTGCAGCGCTGGTTCACCGGACGCTACGTCGTGCCTGGCGCCGACGAGGACGAGGAAAATCCTTCGTCCACAGACTTCGGCGCGGAATGAGCGGCGAGGGGACTGGACTTCGTTTTTAGCCTCCCCTATAGACGCGGCTCCCCGCTGTCAGGCGGGCGTGGAGGCGGCTTTTCGGGGTCGTTTTCAAGGGTCCAAGGGCCTGGGTAGCTCAGTTGGTAGAGCAGCGGATTGAAAATCCGCGTGTCGGTGGTTCGAATCCGCCCCCAGGCACCACCTTTTCTCAGTTTTTGGTGAGGATTGGCGGCTTAGGCGACGCCCGCGCGGCCACGCTTCCGCCGTCGGGCCGGGCCCATTCGGCTAATTCCCAGGTTGCTTTCGCGATGGTTGAGCGGGTCGCGACTCCGTTCAGATTAAAGACCGGCGTTTTGTCGTCGTGCTGCAGTGCAGCGTCGTTTTTCCCTTTGACAGGGAAAAACCGCCCCTAAATCCTGATTTACCTTTTGTGCGCTGCAGCAAAGCCGCTTCGGGGAATGGCAGGGGGAAAATTAATGCCATGGGCGACCCCTTGACGGTACGAAAAGGGGTTGCCAAAGGACCCCTGCCGCAATTCTAACATTGCGGTAAGATCAGCGCCTGTAAGGGTGGTGATCACTCGCGCTTCGAAACGATCCTTCGCTTGGGCTTCTGGCCCGCACGAGGGGCGTACGGGTCGAGCGCAGCGAAGCGGGTCCGTCGGGCGGTCGAGAAATCGGCAGCTCAATGGACTATTCATAAGTTAGGGTGGAGACGCTCTCGCGCGACGACCCTCGGTCCAAACGTGCTAGACCAATCAGGAACTGGCGACAGATGCTCGACATTAAACGGAAGACCCCCCTCATCGCACTCGTCGGCGCCCTGGCGCTGATGACGAGCGCTCCGGCCTTTGCTCAGGACGCCGCGGCGCCTGCGCCGGCCACCACCGAAGCCGCCGCTCCGGCGCCTGACGCCGCTGCCGCGACCGCCGCTCCGGCCGAAGCTGCCCGGCTCCTGAAGCCGAGGCTGAGCCCAAAAAGGAAAGCCACTCGCTGACGCCCGTCGGCATGTTCCTCGCCGCTGGCGCCGTCGTGAAGGTCGTGATGATCGGCCTTCTGCTGGCCTCGGTGTTCTCGTGGGTTCTGCTGATCACCAAGATGTTTGAGTTCGGCGCCCTCAACAAGCAGTCGGACAAGTTCCTTGAAGCCTTCCGCGGCGCTCGCTCGATCGCCGACATCGCCCGCATCGGGTCGTCGGAAGAGTTCGAAGGCAACCCGATGGCCGACATGGCCGCCGCTGCCGGTCAGGAAGTTGAAATGTCCCGTCAAGCCGGCCTCGCGGTCGCTGGCGAACATCGCGACTCGACCATTGCTCGCGCCACCTACGCCATCAACGCGGTGCAAGCCTCGCTGGTTAAGCGTCTGTCGGGCGGCATGGTGTTCCTGGCCTCGGTCGGTTCGGCCGGTCCGTTCATCGGTCTGTTCGGCACGGTTTACGGGATCATGACCTCGTTCATCGGCATCGCGAACACCAACACGACCAACCTGGCCGTCGTCGCTCCCGGCATCGCCGAAGCGCTGCTCGCCACCGGTATCGGTCTGTTCGCCGCTATTCCCGCGGTTATCTTCTACAACTACTTCCAGACCCGCATCTCGGGTTACGGCACCCGCTCGGAAGGTTTCGTTGCTGAACTGATGAACGCCATCTCGCGTCAGCTCGACAAAGGGGCCTAAGACCGATGGCCGCCAAACTCTCAGGCGGTGGGGGCGACAGGTTTAACGTCGAACAGAACAGTGAGATCAACGTAACGCCCTTCGTGGACGTCATGCTGGTCCTCCTGATCATCTTCATGGTTGCGGCTCCGCTCGCCTCCGTGTCGGTCGAAGTGAACCTGCCGCCGGCGGTCGCGAAAGCATCGCAGAACCCGCCAAAGCCGGTCTACATCTCCATCAAAGCCGACGGGCAGGTCTTCATTGGCGACTTTGAGACCTCGATCGACACGATGGGTGTGGACCTCGGGAAAAACATCGGCAGACGCGACCCTACCAAGGAGCGCATCTTCATCCGCGCCGACGAGAAGACCCGCTATGGAGCGTTCATGGAGGTCATGAACGCCCTCCAGGACAACGGCTTCTACAGCGTGGCTCTGATCGGCAAGGATGAGAATAGCTAGGGGTGATGCATGGCTGAACAACAAGCGCCCGAGCATCGCCACTACGATCCGCTCACCTCGGATGGTCCGCGCCGCAAGAAGGGCCTAGGCACTTTCGGCGTTGCGATGATCGTCGTCCTTGGCGTCCACGCGGCTCTGTTCGCCTATCTGGCGAAGCAGAAGTTCGAGTCCGTGATGAAGGAGTACAGCGACGACGCTGTGGATGTGGAACTGCCTCCGCCTCCGCCGCCGCCGCCGCCGCCTCCCCCGCCGCCGCCGCCTCCGCCGACCGACGCTCCTCCCCCGCCTCCCGCGGTGGTGCAGCCGAGGCCGCCGATCGCGCCGCCGCCGGACATCACGCCGCCGCCGCCTCTGCCGATCCCGCCCGTCAAGGAACGGGTCGAGCAGTCAGCGCCGCCGGTTATCTCGGCCGCGCCTCCGGTTCGCGAAGCCGCTCCGGCCCGCGCTTCGGTGGTGACTCGTCCCGACTGGCTTCGTAAGCCGAGCGGTGACGACATGGCCCGCTACTACCCCGACCGCGCTCAGCGGATGGAAGTGGGCGGCCGTGCGACCATCTCTTGCACCGTGACCGCCAAGGGCACGCTGGAAGGCTGTTCGGTCACCTCGGAAAACCCGAGCGACTATGGCTTCGGTGACGCCGCGATCAAGCTGTCGCGCCTGTTCCGCATGAAGCCGAAGACGCTTGACGGTTCTCCGGTGGATGGTGGTCAGATCACGATCCCGATCGTGTTCACGGTTCCCCGCTAGGGTCCTGGAACACCGGACGATATAAGAGCGCCCCGGAGCCCTGGCTCCGGGGCGTTTTTAATGTGAGGCGGGCGTCAAGACGCTTGATCCCGCCCGCGCCTGCCCCTAAAGACATCGCCTCGCGATGCGCCGCCTTAGCTCAGTTGGTTAGAGCGCCGGTTTGTGGAACCGGAGGTCCTCAGTTCAAGCCTGAGAGGCGGTACCATCGCCACAATGAAAAAGGCCCAGGGTGCGAACCCTGGGCCTTTTTCATTGCGGTTTCGCGCGTCGCGAAAGGCGAGGCCAGGCTCTGGGATCGACCGTAAGCGCCCTGCGGCTCCGGCCTTGAGTCCGAGGGGCTCAGGCCGGCCCGACCAAGGTGCTCCAGACTTTCCAGGCCAGCAGGCCAATGGTCAGCCAGCCGACCATGAGGCCGATCAGAGGACGCGCCTGCCACCAGCGCAGCCGCGGATTCGGAGTGGCGGCCGGATGTCCCACGGTGTCTTGCCCTAATCTGATCCAACCTCTGATCGGGTCGTCCAGGAAGCATGCGGCGAGTCTTGAGGGGCGGCGATGCGGCATGGCGCCGCTACGGGTTTCAGTCGGCCTCGTCGTCCTGCAAGGCGGTGGGGACTGCCGGCGCGACCTGGGCGGCATGGTGGCGTATCGCGGGCAAGCCTGTGCTCGCCCCAAAGGCACGCCTTGGGCCACCTCCGCCGATTGATGAGCCGACCCTTCTCCTCGGCCTGAAGGCGAAGGCCGAGGAGGGCTGTCGTCGTCGACCAAGTCGCCGGCAGGATCTGAGCGGGGTCCAGATCGCTGTTGCGCCGGCCTCGGTGGGGTCCGACCTGCTACATCGCCGGCCGACTATTCGGCCGGTTCAGGATCGTCATCGACCATGGCGCGCACCAGGTCGACCACCCGTCGGCGCAGTCGACGGTCGCTGAGGCGCGGAAACAGGCCTGCCAGTTCCAGACCCTCGGGCGTCGCCACGAACTGGGTCATGCGCTGCGAGAAGCCGTCATCGTCATCGCCGTTCGAGGTCTCTTCCAGGCCGTCGAAAAAATAGGATACGGGCGAATGCAGCAGCTTGGCTGCTTCGTAGAGCTTAGAGGCGCTTATGCGATTGGCGCCGCGTTCGTACTTCTGGATCTGTTGGAATGTGATCCCCAGGGCCTCGGCAAGCTGGGTCTGGCTGAGCCCCAGCACCTTGCGGCGCACCCTCAGGCGAGCGCCGACATAGAGATCGACGGGATGGGCCGTCTCGGCGGCGGGCTTATCGTTCATCCGGTTCTAGTCCTCGCGGCAGCCGCTGGGTCTCGGGCGCCCATCGCGGGCGCGCGGCTTGTCTAGTCAGGACAGGATAGACCCATGTTAACGGGTTAGTCACGCTTCGCGGCGGGACAAGTGGCCGCAGGCCCGTTCGTCCGCCGGCGGCCCCGTTCGGGACCGGCGCCCACGCCATCGGACTTGACCTTTTCGCCCTGGGAATGCGAATGCGCCTCATGGAAATCAAGCCGGGCGCTCGGGTTGCTGTGGCGGGAGCCGGGGCGTTCGGATCGACGATCGCCCTGGTTCTGGCCGAGGCGGGATTCGCCGTGCGGCATTTCGATTCGGCTCGACTGGGCGCCAATGCCTCGGGGGTCGCGGCGGGCATGCTGGCCCCAGCGGCCGAGGCGGTGTTCGACCCCGCCGCCGCGGCGCATCTGGACCTGCTGCGCCGGGCCAGGGACCTTTGGCCGGCGCTGGCGGCGCGGATCGGCGTTTCCCTGCATCGCGAAGGCCTGCGGGTCGAGGGGCGGTCTGACTGGGTGGACGAGGTCGCGGCGAGGTTCCAGGCCCTGGGGCTGACCTTCAGGCGCGACGCGGGGGGCCTGACCAGCGACGAGGACTGGCGGCTCGACGCGCGATCGACCCTGGCCGCGCTCCGGACAGCGGCCCTCGCGCACGGCGCCAGCCTCCAGGAACGCGCCCTGGAGGCCAGGGACATCCCGCACTTCGCCATGACGGTGATCGCGACCGGGGCCGCGGGCGGCGACCTGGCCCCTGAGCTGGCGTTTCTCAGCCCGATCAAGGGCCAGATCCTGAGAGCAGCCGGCGGTTTGTCCGAGGGACCGATCCTGCGCGGCCAGGGCGTCTATGTCTGTCCGGCGCGAGACCCGGCGATCGGGGCGACCATGGAGGCCGGTCGCAGCGACCTCGAGGTCGATTGGCGGGCGCTGGAGCCCTTGAAGGCCGCCGCCCTGGCCCTGCGGCCAGATCTGGGTCAGCCGATGACCGCCGAGGTCGGGATCCGGGCCGCGACGCCGGACGGCTTGCCGCTGGTTGGCCCCAGCCAGACGCCGGGCGTCTTCCTGGCGGTGGGCGCCCGACGCAACGGCTGGCTGCTGGCCCCGCTTGTGGCCGATCTGGTGGCGGCGTATCTGACAGGCAAGGATCCCGGTCCGGACGCGGCGCGCTTCGAGGCGCGCCGCTTTTCCAGGCCGGACGACACAGAATAACAGACGCTTTTGGGGGGCTGGATGGCCGGGTTTTGGTTGACTGAGGAACAGGAAGCGATCCGTGACGGCGTCGCCAAGGTTTGCGCCGCCTTTGACGACGAGTACTGGCGCAAGACCGACGAGACGGGGGCCTTTCCCGAAGACTTCGTGGCCGCCATCGCCGAGGGCGGCTGGTTGGGCGTGGCCATGCCCGAAAGTGTCGGCGGCGCCGGCCTGGGCCTGACCGAGGCGGCGATCATGATGCAGACCGTGGCCCAGTCGGGCGCGGGCTTCTCGGGCGCGTCGGCCATTCACCTGAACATCTTCGGCCCCATGCCGCTGGTGAAGTTCGGCACCGACGAACAGCGCGCCAAACATCTGCCCCGCCTGATCTCGGGCGAGGACAAGATGTGCTTTGCGGTGACCGAGCCCAATTCCGGCCTGGACACCTCCAGCCTGGAAACGCGGGCCGAAAAGGTCGATGGCGGCTATCTGCTGAACGGCCGCAAGATCTGGACGACCGGGGCCCAGCGCGCCAACAAGATCCTGATCATCGCCCGCACCACGCCGAAGGATCAGTGCGCCAAGCCGACCCAGGGCCTGAGCCTGTTCTATACCGATCGCGAGAAGATCGAGGCCAAGCCGATCCCGAAGATGGGCCGCAAGGCCGTCGAATGTAACATGCTCTTCATCGAGGACCTGTTCGTGCCGGCCGAGGATCTGGTCGGCGAAGAGGGCAAGGGCTTCGCCTACCTGCTGCACGGCCTCAATCCCGAGCGGGTGCTGTTCGCGGTCGAGGCGATCGGCCTGGGCCGCATCGCGCTCAAGAAGGCCACCACCTACGCCAATGAGCGGGTGGTTTTCGGCCGTCCGATCGGCAAGAACCAGGGCGTCGCCCATCCGATGGCCCGGTCGTGGGCGGAGCTGGAGGCGGCCAACCTCTTGGCGTTCAAGGCCGCCGCCCTCTACGACATGGGCAAGGACTGCGGGGCCGAGGCCAACGCCGCCAAGTATCTCGGGGCCGAGGCGGGCTTCACCGCCTGCGAGACCTCGGTCCTGGTCCATGGCGGCATGGGCTATGCCAAGGAATATGACGTCGAGCGTTATTTCCGCGAGGCCATGATCGCCCGTATCGCCCCGATCAGCCGTGAGATGATCCTCAACTTCATCGCCGAACGCGTTCTGGGCCTGCCCAAGAGCTATTGAGGCCAAGTCCCCTGGCGACCCGCCAGGGGACCGTCTCGGGGTCATTCTCCCAGGCTGAACCGGATCGGGATCCGTACGCTGGCCCCGTCGACCGTCTGGCCGTTTTCGAGCTGCGGGTTGAGGCGGAAATAGCGCGCCAGCTTGAGGGCGGCGGGGCCAAAGCCTTCGCCGGCGGGACTCTCCGCGACCACCACGCAACCGCCCACAGACCCATTGGCCGCCACGATGCAGTTGAGCGTCGCGCCGCCCGGGACGCCGCGTCGCATGGCGCTTTCAGGATAGTAGCGGGCCAGTTCACCGGCTCCGGGCTTCTTCATCCAGGTTGGACGGGTGATGACCTTGGGCTGGGGCGGGCTGTCCGGAGGCCCGGCCTCGTCGCCCAGGCTCGATTGCCCGGCAAAGACTGGCGGGTCGCTGCTGACTCCGGTTGTATCGAGGGCCTGGGGAACGAGCAGGGGGGCTCGTCCGCCGTGAACGGCGTCTGCACCGGCTTGTGGGTCGCGATGGGTTTCGACAAGGCCGGCTTCGGCCGATCGTCGGGCTCTGGCGGGTCGATTTCGATGATTCGCTCGATCGTGGTGGTGGGGGTGTCGACCGGCTGGGCCACCGACGGAATGACGTATTTCTGCACGGCCAGATAGGCGAAGAGGCCGGCATGGGCGGCGATGGAAACCCCCAGGGCGATCATCAGGGCGTTGGGGCGTCCCGGCCGGCCGGGAGCGGGGCCGTCGCCGCCGAGGCCGGGGATACCAGGGTTAGAGGGCTGACGGATAACCATTGTGACCTCCCTAGCGCGCCGATCTTGCGCCGGCATTGGAAGCGTCACATGGGGTCTTTCAGCTGTAAATCTTAGACGATCAGGTTTTCAATGTTCACCTAAGTAAATCCATCGGCGGATACATGACCGACGTTCAGGTTATACGGCGAGGATTGAAGGGCGCCGCCGTCAGGCATAGAGTTCGCCGCGCGTCGGCTGCGCGCTGCTTGATGCGCCGCCGGGACACCCTGTCGCAGGGCGCTCGGCGCTCGGGATGGGTCTGGTTAATGCTGAATTAACCATGCTGGTCCAGACATTGACCCATGGCCGTCCAATCCATCCGCAGCGTCGTAGAGTCCGCGATCCAGCGCGCGTCGACCGCGACGGGTGTTGATTTCACCTTCCTGATGGGCACGGCCAAGCGTGAGAGCGGTTACAATCCGGCCGCCCATGCGCGCACCTCCTCCGCCTCGGGCCTGTTCCAGTTCGTCGATCAGACCTGGCTGGGCACCCTCAAGAAGCACGGCGCCAAGTACGGCTATGCCCGCTATGCCGACCTGATCGAGCAGGGCGGCGACGGCCGGTTCCGGGTCAGCGGCGACGAGGCCCGAAAGGCGGTCCTGGGCCTCAAGCTCGATCCCCATGCGGCCTCGTTGATGGCCGGCGAACTGGCCAGCGATCACGCCTCCTATCTGCGCGGCCGGGTGGGGCGCACCCCGACGGCCGGCGAACTCTATGCCGCTCACTTCCTGGGCCCGCAGGGCTCGGCCCGGCTGATCGAGGCCGCCGGCAGCAGTCCCAGGGCCAATGCCGCGGCGATGTTTCCCGAGGCCGCGGCCGCCAACCGCTCGATCTTCTATCGAGACGGCCGGGCCGCGACGGTCAGCGAGGTCTATGCCAACCTGACCCGCACGGGCGGCGCCGGGCGTCCCGTCACCGACGGCGCCGTTGATGGGGCCGACCGGGACCAGGGCTTCATCCAATACGCCACGGGCCGACGCCTGGAGCGCATCAAGCAGCAGGACGCCATCGTCGACATGATCCTGCGCGGGTCACAGGACGCCGATCTGTCGGGTCTTGGCGGCGTCGCCGGCAAGGCCTCGGGTGGTCAGCGCCTGGCCAGCGCGATGTTCTCGGCCGAAATGCTGCGCGTGCTGTCCGACGCCAACAGCGCCGAGCCCCGGACCAAGCGCTGATCGAGACCGTCTAGCCCTTCGACAGCCCGGCGATCCCGGCGTCGTCATAGCCGATTTCCCGCAAAACCTGCTCGGTGTGCTCGCCCAGGCGTGGGGCGGGCCCACGCGGCCCGTCCTGTGAGCCTGGAAACCGGGCTGGGCCGGCCGGAGCCCTGAAGGTGTCGCCGGCGCCGTCGGGCGTATCGACAAAGCAACCGGCGGCCAGGGCCTGCGGGTCGCTGATCAGGTCGCGCGGCGTCTGCCAGGGGGCCCAGGTGATGTCCGCGGCGTCGAGCGCGGCGGCGGCGGTGTCGTAATCCATCGCCCCGAACGCTTCGTCGAGCAGGTCGACCAGGACGGTGGGTGTGCTCGCGGCGCGAACGGGCCGACGCG
>NZ_PEGG01000020.1 GCF_002737765.1 Caulobacter sp. B11
TCCGCATCTGAAGACCGCCTCCATCGCCGCCCTGCGCGATGGCGGGACGGCGGTGCTGTACGGCGGCTACGACGCCACAAAGGGCGGCAAGGCCCGGCCCTCGGCCATGATCCGGATGCTGCTGGCCGATCGCCTCTCGGCCCTGAAGCTGTTTTCGGCCAGCCAGGGCGTGGTCGGCTACAATGTCACCTCGTGGCGCGACGCCCGGCCCGAGGTCTATCGCGACGACCTGGCGACGGTGATGGCGCTGATCGGCGGCGGGGAGCTCGATCCGCAGGTCGGCCGGGTGTTTCCCCTGGCCGAGGCGGCGAAGGCCCAGGCCCTGCTGCAGTCGGCGGCGACCACGGGCAAGGTGGTGCTCAAGCCTTAGGGCGACCCGAATGGGACGATGATCTGCTGGGCGCTCGCCCGGGCGATCAGCCCACCATCGGGTCGGAGGAAGTCGGCCTCGACGTGGATAATGGATCGGGTCTTGGCCAACACGCGACCTTCAAGGCGCAGCGGTTCCGCCTTGCCCACGCGGATGAAGTCGATCTTCAGGTTGCTGGTGCGGAACATGGCGTCAGCCGGCGCGACCGTCATAGCCGCGAAGGCCAGGATCTGATCGGCAAGGGCCGCCAGATAGCCACCAAACATCGAGCCGTCGATATTGAGAAGCTCCGGCGAGGGCAGCCAGTTCTTTCTCGCCCAGCCCGGGCCCCAGTCATCAAGTCCGCCCAGCTTCAAGGTCGAGACGACGGGCGGCAAGTCGATGCCGCCAGCCTTCAACTGATCGAGGCGATCTGTGGCCCAGGTCAGACCGAAACCTCGGCCTTGATGTGCGGGTGGGCCTGATAGCCCTCCAACGTGAAGTCGCCATAGTCGAACCCGAACAGGTCGGGCTTGTCGGCGATGGTCAGGGTCGGGAAGGGAAGGGCTCGCGGGTCAGCTGCTCGCGGGCCTGGTCCAGGTGGTTCAGATAGAGGTGCGCGTCGCCGAAGGTGTGGACGAACTCGCCGGGCTCCAGCCCGGTGACCTTGGCGACCATGAGCGTCAGCAGGGCGTAACTGGCGATGTTGAACGGCACGCCCAGGAAGACGTCGGCGCTGCGCTGATAGAGCTGGCAGCTGAGCTTTCCGTCCGCGACGAAGAACTGGAACAGGCAGTGGCAGGGCGGCAGGGCCATGTCGTCGACATCGGCCGGGTTCCAGGCCGAGACGATGTGGCGGCGGCTGTTGGGGTTGGCCTTCAGACCCTCGACCAGCTTGGCGATCTGGTCGATCGACTGGCCGTCCGGCGCGGCCCAGGAGCGCCATTGCTTGCCATAGACCGGACCCAGGTCGCCGTTCGCGTCGGCCCACTCGTCCCAGATCTTGCAGCCGTTCTCCTGCAGCCAGCGGACATTGGTGTCGCCGCGCAGGAACCACAGCAGCTCGACGAAGATCGAGCGCAGGTGCAGCTTCTTGGTGGTCAGGACCGGAAAGCCCTTGGCGAGGTCAAAGCGGATCTGCCGGCCGAACACGCCCAGCGTGCCAGTGCCCGTGCGGTCGCCGCGTTGCACGCCGTTGGCTAGGATGTCGGCGAGCAGCTGCAGATATTGCCGCTCGGGATGATCGGCGGAAGCGGCTTGGGCGAGGATGGGCGAGACGGCGTTCATGACGCCACTGTCCTACGCGAATCGACGGGATGGCCAATCACAAAAACGCCCCGCCGAAGGCTTCCGGCGGGGCGCTTGGTCTTGAGCGGTGTCGGTCCTATTTCGCCGGTTCCAGCCCGGTGTTCAGCACCCAGCCGACATTGTCGTTCTCGTCGGCCACTTCCCACCACATGTCCTGCTTCTTGCCGGTCGGATAGACCAGCGAGCCCGCCGGCAAGGCGCGCAGCAGTTTGCCGCCCGCCACCGGCGTGGCGCGCAGATTGACCACGCGTGTCGTCACGAAGGTCTTGGACGGCGCGGCCTGGGCGGCGCTCGCATCGGGCGACAGCAGACCAAGTTCGCTGACCAGCTTGGTGTAGCTGTCGATGAAAGCCAGGGTGACGATCCGGCCGATCTCGGTGTCCTCATAGCCGCCGCCGACCGCGCCGGCGAAGCCGAAGCCGCCGCCCGCGCCCCAGCCGATATCGCTCTTGACCGCATAGCCTTCCTGAACGGCCACCGTCTCGGTGGTGCGGACATTGGTCAGGGACAGCACGGTGTTGGCTTCCAGCTTGCGGGTCTTGATCCCGCCCACCAGACCGCCGACCCGGCCACCGATCAGGCCCCCGACCGCCCCGGCCACAGCCCCGCCGCCGGCGTTGCTGTCACTGGCCTGCACCTCGGCGACCAGCACATAGTCGGCGGCCTTGATCTGACCCTGGCCGACATTGGAGCCGCGCTGCAGGCCCAGATTGCCGCCGATGTTGCGTTCGGTCTGGGCGGCGTTGAGGCCCGCGCCGCGATCGACCAGATTGAAGCAGCCCGACTTCTGGACCATGGCCTTCAACAGCTTCTGGGGCGCGGCCAGATTGTATTGAGTCCAGCCGCGCGGATCGTCGCCGTCGATGATCGACAGGGTGCCGAGTTTGCGCGCGCAGCGCGGGATTTCGGCGACCGCCTGGGTCTGCATCTGCTGGGCCTTGCTGGCCTTGGCCTGGGCCAAGGCTTGCGCGGGCGCGAATACCGAAAGCGCGACGCCGACCGCGACCGCGCCAGACAGAGTTTTCATGGCTCAAGCCCCTCCTGTGGAGCTTCAACCGATCATGGATTCCAGCGCGCGGCCGTGATCTCGATCAACCCGCGAAACCGCCCTCGTCGAGGAACAGCTGTTCTCCCGGGGTGGTCTCGCGGCCCAGGGCGGGGTTGCGGTGCGGGAAGCGGCCGAAGCGGGCGATGATGTCGCGATGGATCATCGCCCATTTCAGCGGCTCGGGATCGCCAGTCTCGCGCTTGATCGCCTCGCACAGCGCCACGCAGGCGTCCTGGTCGGCCAGGGATTCGGAGTGCTCCAGCGGCAGATAGAAGAAATAGCGCAGGTCAGGGGCGACCTGCCGGTCAAACCCCGCCGCGATCGCGGCCTTCGCGATGGCCCGGGCCTTGCCGTCGGTGGCGAAGCCGTGCCCCGAGCCCCGGTAGAGGTTGCGCGGGAACTGGTCGAGCAGCAGCAGCAGGGCCAGGGCGCCGTCCGCGTCAGCAGCCCAGGCGTCATACCTGCCGGCGGCGGCGCTGTGATGCACCGGTTCGAACTTCAGGCGGATGGCCGCGTCGAAGGCTTCGGACTTGGCGAACCACTTGGCGGGACCGGCTGCGGTCCAGAAACTCAACACGTCCTGCGGTCTGGCGCTCATGACGGCCCCTGATCTTTTTTGTTCAAATCCGGTTCATGCGCCGGGCGCGAGAGTGTCTACAAGGGATGAGCCCTGGGCCCAGCACAAGGCCCTTTGGAGCACGAAATGAAACGTCTGATGACCACCGCCCTGGTCCTGTCCATGCTCGGCGGCGCCGCCCAAGCCGGTTCGGCCGGCGTGATTGTCGCCCAACGCCAGCAACAGGCTGGCCAGGAAGGTCCGCGCGGCGATCGCGGTGACCGCGGCCGGCCCGACGCTGGACAGCCTCGCCAGGAACGTGGCGACCGTGCCGGCAATGGCGGTGGCGGCGAACGCGGCCAACGTCCTGACTGGAACGGCGGCGGGCGCCCGGCCCAGACCCCGCCCCAGACGGCGCCTCAGCCTCAGCCCGCCCCGCAGGCTCAGCCGGCCCCGACGCCGCGCGGCGACCGCGACGGTCCCCGTGGCGAACGCGGCCAGCGCCCGGATTGGAACGGCGGACAGCGCCCCGGCCAGACCCCGCCCCAGACCGGCGGCGGCCAACGCGGCGACCGCGACAATCGCGGCGGCCAGCCTGGCGACGGACGGGGCGGTTGGGATCGCCCGGGCCAGGACAATCGCGGCGGAGGCCGGGACAATGACCGGGATCGTGGCGGTCGCGACAACCGCGACAGCTGGGACAATCGCGGCGGTTGGGATAATCGCGGCAACGACAACCGCGGGCCTGACCGCGGCCACCAGGGCGGTCCCTCGCGGGATCGCGACCACGGCCGGGATCGCTATGATCAGCGCCGCTGGCGGCCGAGCTATCACGCGCCGCAACGCTATCGCGCTCCGGCCTATCGCTATCCGCGCGGTTTCTATGTCCGTCAGTGGTCGTTCGGCGATTACCTGCCGGGCGGCTGGTTTGGCCAGAGCTACTATATCGACGCCTTCCGCTACGGCCTGCCCATGGCTCCGGCCGGTTGCGAGTGGGTTCGGGTCGGCGATGACGCCCTGCTGATCGACATTTGGTCGGGACGGGTGCTGAGCGTCTATTACGACCTGTTCTGGTAGGTCCAAGGCCCCGGGCGGTTCAGCCGTCCGGGGCGCCCTTGCCGGGGTGGCGTGACTCGTGGCTGATGGGCTGCACGTCATCCAAAGGGGCTGCCGATGAAAGTCTCCGCCATGGTCTGGACCGGTCGCGCCCTGACCGGTCTTTTTGCGGTGTTCATGCTGGGCGCCTCGATCGCGCCGAAGCTGGCTGGCATGCCGGTCGCCGCCGAAACCCTGATCTCGCTGGGCTGGAAGCCGGACTATGTGCTGATGATCGGGCTGATGGAGCTGGCCTTCCTGGCGCTCTATCTCTTCCCGCGCACGAGTTTGCTGGGCGCGATCCTGATGACCGGCCTGCTGGGCGGGGCGATGGCCACCCAGGTGCGGGTCGAGAACCCGCTGTTCAGCCACGAACTGTTCAGCCTCTATCTGGGCCTGTTCCTGTGGGGCGGCCTATGGCTGCGCGACGAGCGGCTAAGGGCGCTGTTCCCCTGGCGACGGAACCCCTGAAGCGCCCTTTCGCCTAGACGTTCGTTGTCGACTTGGCGGCGGCGACATCGGCCTTGACCGAGACAGCGCCCTTGCCCGTCACATGGTCGACGAAGCGGCTGACCCAGACATCAAAGTCGGCCAAACTCTGCGGTTCCTGGATCATGTCGTCGGCCTGGTCGTCGGCATAGGGTTTGCCCTCGCCGAAGGTCGTATTGGCCCAAAGGGCGTCTGGAACCTCGATGCCGGCGTAGCGACATTGCCAGACGAGGCCTTGATAGGCCTCGCGTTCACTCCGATAGGGCTCCTGCGCCGGATCGAACCACTCCTTACGGTGAACCAGCGTCGGCCGGCCGTCCTCGCCGATCTCCTCGCCGCCGCCGTCGCAATAGGTGAAGAAGGCCGCCGTGCGGCCCTCTAGGTGGTTGCGGGTCAGTTGCCGCCACTGCGGTGAGCGTTCCAGGGCCTGGGCCTTCAGGGTGTCCTTCTTGTCGATCAGGTCGGGACGGGGATTGCCGCCGGAGGCGCAGACCAGCCGGTCGAACATCAGCTTGAAATTGGTGGTGGGGCCGTACCAGTTGGTCGGACCGATGAAGGCCCAGGCGTCGGCGCTGGCCAGGCGGCCGTAGAGGTCCAGGTCCCACATCAGGTCCGGCTGGGTCGTGCTGCGCGGTCCGTAGCAATTGCAGGGATAGACGCACAGCGCCATCGACGAGGAGACGCAGGCGTTGCAGGGCTGAATCTTTGGCCGGCCGTGTTGATTGCCCAGGTCTTCGGTGTCGATCTGCCAGGCGGGCGGCAGGGCGGCGGCCATGCGCTGCATCAGGGCGCGGGCCTTGGAATCCAAGCCCGGACAGCTGTTATGACGACGTTGCGAGCCAGCGACGACCAGCACGCGCAGGGCGCGCGGCTCGCTCGGCTGTGGGGGCAGGATCGGGGTGTCGATGAAGGTGGCCATGGGCAAGCACCGCTCGAGGGGTTAAAACCTCGCCACAGAGGCATTCGCGTCACGGGATTTCGCTGGCTTCGCCTTGACGAAACGGCAAAAAAACGCTCAAACGCCCGGCCTTTGTCGCTTCGCCGTTGCGCGAGGCGGCCCTGATTGACCAGTTTGGAGAATAAATCATGCGCGTCTATTATGATCGCGACGCCGACCTCGCCCGCATCCTCGACAAGAAGATCGCGATCGTAGGCTATGGTTCGCAAGGTCACGCGCACGCTCTCAACCTCCGCGACTCGGGCGCCAAGAACCTCGCCGTAGCCCTGCGCCCCGGTTCGGCCACCGCCAAGAAGGCTCAGGCCGAGGGCCTGCAGGTCATGAGCGTGGCCGAGGCCGCCGCCTGGGCCGACCTGATCATGATCCTGGCCCCCGACGAGCACCAGCGCGCGATCTACAACGACGAGATCGCCCCCAATATCCGCGACGGCGCGGCCCTGCTGTTCGCCCACGGCCTGAATGTCCACTTCGGCCTGATCGAGCCCAAGGACACCATCGACGTCCTGATGGTCGCCCCCAAGGGCCCTGGCCACACCGTGCGTGGCGAATACCAGAAGGGCGGCGGCGTGCCCTGCCTGATCGCCGTCCATCACAACGCCACCGGCAACGCCCACGACCTCGGCCTGGCCTATGCCTCCGCCATCGGCGGCGGCCGCTCGGGCATCATCGAGACCAATTTCCGCGAAGAGTGCGAAACCGACCTGTTCGGCGAGCAGGCCGTCCTCTGCGGCGGCACGGTCGAGCTGATCCGCTGCGGCTTCGAAGTGCTGGTCGAGGCCGGCTACGCGCCGGAAATGGCCTATTTCGAGTGCCTGCACGAGCTGAAGCTGATCGTCGACCTGATCTATGAAGGCGGCATCGCCAACATGAACTACTCGATCAGCAACACGGCCGAGTACGGCGAATATGTCACCGGTCCGCGCATCGTCACGTCCGAGACCAAGGCCGAGATGAAGCGCGTGCTGGAAGACATCCAGTCGGGCAAGTTCGTTCGCGACTTCATGCTGGAAAACGCCGTGGGCCAGCCGAGCTTCAAGGCGACCCGCCGCCGCGCCAGCGAGCACCAGATCGAGGAGGTCGGCGGCCGCCTGCGCGCCATGATGCCCTGGATCGCCAAGAACAAGCTGGTCGACGTCGCCAAGAACTAGGCGCTTTCGTTCAGAACCGTGTTCAGAGCCCTCGGCCTTCACAGGCCGGGGGCTTTTTCATTTCAGGGTTGCGCGCCGGATCAAGGGACCAGACAGTCGTTGGGTCCCTTCAAAGACCGGAGTTCTCCGATGACCCGACTGTTCGCCGCCCCGACCCTGGCCCTTCTCGCCGCCTGCGCCGCTCTGGGCCTGGCCGCCGCGCCCGCCCAGGCCGCGGAGGTGGCCTACAAGATTGATCCCGCCCACACCGAGACGACCTTCGTCATCGATCGGTTCGGCTTCACCTCGGTGATCGGCATCTTTGGCGAGTCCGAAGGCGCCATCTGGCTAGACGAGGCGGCTCCTGAAAAGTCCCGCGTCGAGGCCACGGTGAAGGTCGCCAGCCTGCTCACGGGTCACACCACTCGCGACGAGCATCTGAAGAGCGAGCGCTGGCTGAACGCCGCGGCCAATCCGACCATGACCTTCAAGTCGACCAAGGTCGTGCAGACGGGTCCCGACACCGCCAAGGTGACCGGCGACATGACGATCATGGGCATGACGCTGCCGGCCACCCTGGAGGTCAAGCTCAACAAGATCGGCACGGCCCCCAACGGCCAGAAGCGCCAGGCCGGCTTCACCATCACCGGCGCGATCAGCCGCAAGGCCTTTGGCAGCGCCAGCGCGGCGGGCATTATCGGCGACAGCGTGGTCATCCGCATCGAGACCCTGGCGGTCGGGTCCTAGTCGACCACGAACACCGGCCCCCAGGCCACCTGGTAGCGGCGCGCTCCTGTCGACAGATGGGGGCGCAGCTGCCAGGTCCCGTGCGGTAGGCTGACCACCTGGGAGCCCTCGACATAGGTCTGGGTCAGGATGTCGTCGCCGGGCTCGGAGACCGAGAACTGCAGGATCCGCGGCGTGGCGCGCGACAGGGTCGCGGCGATTTCCGCCACCGAGCCCACCCGCAACGGGGTGGGGGCCGCCAGGCGCGCGGCGAGCTCGTAATAGGCCCCGACGGCGATGATCTGGGCTCCACGACGGATCACCCCATAGCCCACATGGCTGAAGCCCGGGGCCAACAGGTTGGCGCGGTGGCCGGGACTGGTGCGCCACTGGTCGTGGATCTGGCCGGGCCGCACAGCGCTGCTGGCGTTGCGGCGCATGGCGATGTTCTCGCCGGCCGCGCCGACCAGGTCGCGGGCCAGAAGACCGACCCGGGCGGCGGGCCCGAAGCCCTCGGCGGTCATGTGGTCGAAGCGACCGGTTGCGGCCACGTCGGCGGCATGGGCGCGGGCGGCGCGGGCCAGGCCGGCGTCCCAGGTCAGAGGTCGGCGGCCCTGGCTGTCGCGAAAGCCGTTGTTGAGCTCGATCAGGTCGCGCTCGAACCCTGGCTCGAACCGTCCGCCCGCCGCCTCGGCCAGGCCTCGTTGCAGTCGGCGATCATAGGCCAGCCACGACGAGGCCGGGGCCGCGACCCCCAGGGTCGGCGCCAGGGCTGTTGCGCCCAAGGCGGTCAGGACGGCGCGGCGGGGTAGGGGATTCAAGATCAGCAGCCTCGCGAAGTTGGTTGACACGGACGTTCCGGACGAAGCTCTAAGCCACATGAAACCTGTCCGTTCCATCTGGCTGGCCGGCCCCGAACCCTGGCTGGCCGACGCCCCCGCCCAGAGCGCCCGGCAGCGCGCCCTGTGCGCCGACAACAGCTTCGAGGGGCTCACCCCGCCGCCGGCGGCGCCGGGCGATCCCGACGACAGTGAGATCCAGGCCCGCGAACTCTATGCCGACCGCATGGCCCAATTGCGTCGCGCCGACGCCGGGGTGATCAACCTGACCCCGTGGCGCGGCCCTTCCTGCGACCCTTCGGCGGCCTTCGAGGCCGGGGTTCTGGCCGGGCTCGGACGCCCGGTCTTCGCCTATCTCAACATCCAGGACGAGACCCAGGCCGAGTATGTCGACCGGGTCGAGGCCCAGGTCGGGGCGCAACGCGACGCGGCCGGGGTCTGGCGCGACGGCGACGGCTGCGCGATCGAGGACATGGGCCTGCCCGAGACCGTGATGCTGTGGGCCGAGGCCCGTCGCCTGTTCGTGATCGTCACCGATGATCCCCTGCACGACCTGACCGGGCTGGAGCTGTGCCTTGAGGCCCTGGCGCTCTACGCGGAATAGGGCGCGGGTCGCACCGCATCGAAATAGCGGGTCTTACGCTCGTCTATGAACCGCGGGGCCGGCGGCCGTCACCAGTCCAGCGCCGCCTGGCCCCGCAGGATCGCCTCGGCCTCGGCCGTGTTCCGGCCGCCCCCCGCCGAGCCGAGCGAGCGTTCGTGCAGCACCAGGGCGGGCAGCAGGGCGAGCGGGGCCTTGCCGGTCTTGATCGCGCGAACGATCACCCGCTTGGCCGGCGCGTCGGCGAAGGGCTGCACGGGCCGAATGCGGAACGAGCCGGCCTTGGGGGCCAGCAGGGCCAGGAGGTCGGCCAGCCGGTCCGCCCGGTGGATGAGGGTGATCGTCCCGCCCTCGCGCACCGCCTTGAGGCAAAAGCTCGTCCAGGCGGCCAGGCCCCCGTCGGCCATCCAGGCTCCGCTCTTCTCGGGGGCCGGGGCGCGCAGGGCGGCGGGATCGTCAAAATAGGGGGGGTTGCTGATCACCGCATCGAAGGGCGGCAGGTCCAGGGCCCGGAAGCCGCCCTCGACATCCCCGTCAAGAATCGTCACCCGGTCGGCGAGGTCGTTCAGCGTCACGTTCTGGCGCGCCAGGTCGGCGGCGGCGGGGTCGCGCTCCAGACCGACGAATCGCGCCCCGGGGCGTCGGCTGGCGGCGGCCCAGCAG
>NZ_PEGG01000021.1 GCF_002737765.1 Caulobacter sp. B11
TGGTGTTCATCGCCGTGGCGGTCGCGGGCATGGCCGGCTGGATCCAGGACCGCGATCCCCGGCGCTATGACGCCGCCTGCATCGTGCCCAATATCCTGTTCATCCACGCCTGGGGTGTGTGCCAATCCCAGACCTGGAACTTCGTCAGCTGGGCGATCAGCGCCGAGATGGGCATGTATGTCGCCCTGCCGCTGCTGTTCTGGATCACCGCCCGCGGGCGCATCGTCACCGCCCTGGTGGTGATCGCCAGCCTGGTGATCCTGCTGCAGTCGCCGCATGGCGATCGGCCCTTCCACCAGTGGACCTGGGACATGGGCGTGCTGCGCGCCGTGCCGGGCTTCCTGGTCGGCATGCTGGGCTTCCAGCTGCGCCCGATCCTGGCCCGGCTGCCGTTCCCGCATCTGTGGATGTGGGGTCTGCTGGCGGTGTTCCTGATCGCCTCGCCGCTGAAGCTGGACCGCGACTGGCTGCTCTTGATCATCTATGGCGTCGGCCTGGCCGGGATCGCCGCCGACGCCGCCGGTCCGGTCGGGCCGACCATCCGCTGGATGGCGCCCTGGGCCCAGCTGAGCTTCAGCCTCTATCTGCTGCATCCCCTGGCCCTGAAGATGGGCCTGGCCTGGGTGGGGCTGGGAATGTGGAACCTGAACGGCGACCTGATGCGCCTGTGGGTGCTGTTCTGGGTGCTGGCCCTGATCCCGATCAGCTATCTGTCGCTGGTGTTCTTCGAGCGCCCGGCCCGCGACTGGATCAGCCGGCTGGGGACGAAAGCCCGTCCAGCCAAGCCGGAAGCTCGCTGATCGAGCCCAGCTCGCGGTAGCGGGCGTGGTCGGCCGGGGCGGCGGCGGCTTCGTGAGCCCAGACCAGGGGATAGGGGATCAGCGCCGCCCAGGCCCCGGCCTGCAGGGCGGGGATGACATCGGACTTCACCGAATTGCCGGCCATGGCCGCGTGTTCGGCCCCCGTGCCGTGGCGGGCGAAGACCCGGCGATAGGTGTCGGCGTCCTTTTCCGAGACGATCTCGACGGCGGCGAACAGGTCGCCCAGCCCGGAGGCCGCCAGCTTCTGTTCCTGATGGAGCAGGTCGCCCTTGGTGATCAGCACCAGGCGATAGCGTTCCGACAGGGTGGTCAGGGCCAGGTCGACCCCGGCCAGGGGCTCGACGGGATGGCTGAGCATTTCGCGGCCGGCGGCCAGGATCTCGCGGATCACCGAGGTCGCCACCGCCCCGTCGGTCAGGTCCATGGCCGTCTCGATCATCGACAGGGTGAAGCCCTTGGTCCCGTAGCCATAGAGCCGCAGGTTGCGCTTCTCGGTCTCCGCCAGCCGCGCCTCGATCGCCTCGCCGTCGCCATAGGGCGCCAGCAGGTCGACGAACCGCGCATGGGTCAGCCGGAAGATGGTCTCGTTGTGCCAGAGGGTGTCATCGGCGTCGACGCCGACAGTGGTGATGGTCATGGGACGCTCCAGGCGGGCCAGCGTGATACGCCGTGGCCCTGTCTGGCGCCAAGGCCTGACTAGAGGCTGCGGGCCATGAAGACCACGGCGCTGATCGCCAGGGTGCTCAGCAGCATGCCGCGCAAGGCGCGCTCGCCGAGCCCGGCCAGGTCGATCCGGGCGGAGAGGATCGGGGCGGACAGGCGGGCGAAGGTGGCGGCGGTCATGGTCAGGCTCCTCGAACTCACAGCAGCTAACGAGCCGAACGTGAAAAGAGATCCCGGGCCTGGCGCCGATTCACCGCAAAAAGGCCGGGTGTGGCCGCTTTGCTACGGCGCCGCCCAACGCGCGGCCGGCGGGCTGGCGGGCGGCGGTCCGGCGCAGGCCGCATGGGCCTTGAGCACGCGTCGCAGCGAGGCCGGAAAGCGGTGCAGCTTGCTCTGCGGCCTGATCGGCCGGGCCACCAGCTCACCCCCGCAATTGGGGCATAGGCCGGAGAATCGGGTCTCGGCGCAGTCGGCGCAGAAGGTGCATTCGAAGGTGCAGATCCGGGCCTGGTCGCTGTCGGGCGGCAGGTCGCGATCGCAGCACTCGCAGTTGGGGCGCATCTCGAGCATGGGGCGTTTCCGGGAGGGGAGCCAGAACCCCTGTATCCTAAGGGTTGGCGACCCTTTCGGGCGAGGGTTGAAATCGCGCGATCACGCGAATGTGGCGCTGAGGGGATTCAAGGTTGACCCCCCTCGTCGGGGCTCCTAAACACCCCGCCGTTTGCGCGGGCGGCGGGCGAGAGCCCGACCGCCGTAACGCACGAAAAGTCCGGGCCCGGCCCTGGCCGGGCGGGGTTACACTCGACCCGCCTTTTTGCGACAATGTCCGGCTCCTTCTGGGGCCATGCGTTCTGGAGGCGCTTTCCGAGATGTCCCAAGACCTTCTCCCCCGCGTTTCCTTGCTTGAGGGCGTCACCGGTGTCCTGGCCCTGGCCGACGGCACGATCCTGCAGGGCGTCGGCTGCGGCGCGGTCGGCGAGGCGGTCGGCGAGGTGTGCTTCAACACCGCCATGACCGGCTATCAGGAGATCCTGACCGACCCTTCCTACATGGCCCAGATCGTCGCCTTCACCTTCCCCCACGTCGGCAATGTCGGCGCCAATCTCGAGGACCTCGAGCAGATGTCGGGCGGGGCCGAGACGGCGGCGCGCGGCGCCCTGTTCCGCGAGATCCCAACCGCCGCCGCCAACTGGCGCGCCGACACCGATTTCGACGGCTGGATGAAGCGTCGCGGCATGGTCGGCCTGGCCGGGATCGACACCCGGGCCCTGACCCGCAAGATCCGCGAGACCGGCATGCCGCACGGGGTTATCGCCCATAGCCCCGACGGCGTCTTCGACCTCGACGCCCTGGTCGCCAGGGCGCGCGCCTGGTCGGGCCTCGAAGGCCTGGACCTGGCAAAGGACGCCTCGACCACCCAGACCTTCACCTGGGACGAGGGCCTGTGGTCCTGGCCGGAAGGCTACGCCAAGCTGGACAAGCCCAAATACGAGGTCGTGGTCCTCGACTACGGCGTCAAGCGCAACATCCTGCGCGCCCTGGCCCATGTCGGCGCCCGCGCCACGGTGGTGCCGGCCAACACCTCGGCCGAGGACATCCTGGCCCGCAAGCCCGACGGCGTGCTGCTGTCCAACGGCCCGGGCGACCCGGCCGCGACCGGCGTCTATGCGGTGCCGGAGATCCAGAAGCTGGTCGCCAGCGGCGTGCCGATGTTCGGCATCTGCCTGGGCCACCAGATGCTGGCCCTCGCGCTCGGCGCCCAGACGGTGAAGATGGAACAGGGCCACCACGGCGCCAACCATCCGGTCAAGGACCTGACCACAGGCAAGGTCGAGATCGTGTCGATGAACCACGGCTTCACGGTCGACAGCGCCACCCTGCCGGCCCCGGTCACCGAGACCCACGTCTCGCTGTTCGACGGCACCAATGCCGGCATCGCCCTGACCGGCAAGCCGGTGTTCTCGGTGCAGCACCACCCTGAGGCCTCGCCGGGCCCGACCGACAGCCTCTACCTGTTCGAGCGCTTCGCGGGTTTGATGGACGCGGCGAAATAGGGCTCAAGATCCTCCCCCTAGCGGGGGAGGATTTATGTCCCGAACTGCGTGAACGGGACCTTGTTGAACAGCTCGCGCTCGGCCCCGCGCGGGTCATCGACTAACGCCGAGGGCGTGTTGAACACCAGCGTCTGGCGGCGGGGCAGGGTGTAGGGCTCCCAGGCCGGGATCGCCGCGCAGTTGGGATTGCCGGTGCGGGCGAAGGCGATGAAGGCGTCGCTCATCTGATTGGACATCGCCACGCTGTCGGGACCGGTTCCGACGATAGACCCCCGGGCGTCCAGGGTGCCGAACACCAGGCCGATGTCCAGCGTATGGGGCGCGCCCCAGATTCCGCCGTCCTTGGGCGACCTCCAGTCCAGCTGGTAGACATAGGCCGGCGCGCCGGCCTTGGCCCTCTCCTCCGCCTGCAGAATGGCGGCCTTCCACGAGCGGCCGGCGGTCGAGGCGGCGAAATAGACATCCGCGGGCGAATAGGCCGGATAGATCCGGCGATATTCGTCCACCACCGTGGCGGGGTCGATGTCGATGCGGGCGTTGAACTGGCCGGGCAGCTTGGCCACCACCTGCTCCCAGCTCATGTCGAACACCTTGGGATCCCAGCCGACGAAGCCGCGGGTCTCGTCATGGGTGTTGCCGACCATCATCGGCACGTCCAGGCTCTGGGCGGCGGCGTCGGGGAAGAACGGGTGGCGGGTCAGGGACCGCTCGTCCAGCACCGGGCCCATATAGACCCCGCCGGCTCCGGCGACCGGATCGACGGCCTTCAGCCCCGCCAGCATCTGGTCGGCGGGCAGGGCGCGCAATTGCGCCAAATCGCGGACCCCCAGCTTGTCGAGGAACAGCTGGGCCCGCCTGGTGGCGTTGAACGGGCCGCCCACCGTGACCTGCTGGCCGCTCATGGTGGCGGCGCGATGGAACAGGCCCTTGGCGCTGGGCATGGCCATCAGGGTGGCGATCTTGGCCCCGCCGCCCGATTGTCCAAACAGCATGACCTTGCCCGGATCGCCGCCGAAGGCCGCGATATTGTCGCGCACCCACTGCAGGGCCAGGACCAGGTCCATCTGGCCGACATTGCCGCTGTCGGCGACGGCGGGGTCGTTGAACAGGCGCGGCAGGTAAAGATAGCCGAAGGCGTTGAGCCGGTGATTGACCGTCACCACCACCACGTCGCCGCGCTTGGCCAGCCGGGTCCCGTCGTACCAGGGGCTGGAGCCCGAGCCGGTATTGTAAGCGCCGCCATGGATATAGACCATCACCGGCCGCTTGCCGCCGTCGGCCAGGCCGGTCTTGACCGGCTTGGCCGGGGTCCAGACATTGAGGAACAGGCAGTCCTCGGAGAAGGTCTCGCCCTCTTCGCCCTTGCCGGTCTGGGGTGAGGCCGCGCCATAGGCCAGGGCGTCCTGGACGCCCGACCAGGGCTCAGGCGCCATGGGCGGCATGAAGCGGCGCTCGCCGCCGGTGTCGGCCCCGTAGCGCAGGCCCTTGAAGACCGAGACGCCGTCGGCGCTGGCGCCGCGCACCTGGCCGGCCGTGGTCTGGACCACAGGCGCGGTCGCCGCCAGGGCGAGGCGCGGGGTCAGCAGGGCGGCGGCCGCGCCGGCCCCGATCAGCAGGCCGCGGCGGTCGAGGGTTGAGGGACGATCCATGGCTTCCTCCGGCGCTTCTGACGAGCTTCGCTCAACGGTTACCACGACCGATGACACCGGTGGACAGAGAAATGCCGTCTCTCGGAAGGAGCGGGCGATCGCCTAGAGGCCGCTGACCGCTTCTTAAGCTCGGGCCACACCGACCTTGATCAGCGACAAGGCGTCGTCGGACAGCGACAGGCCGAGCTGCGCCGCCACGGCTTTCAACCGAGCGGCCTGTTCCGCGTCCAGATGAATGTCGAAACCGTCGGCCATGGACGAAGAGGCTCGCCCCTGGCCGACGGCCTCAAGCTACAGATTCAACAGCGCCGGGTCGCCGCCCTGGGCGGTGATGTTGATGCTGACGGCCCGCTCGACGGCGTAGCGCAGCAGGGCGTGGGGGCCGCCGGCCTTGGGGCCGGTGCCCGACAGGCCCTCGCCGCCGAACGGCTGCACCCCGACCACCGCGCCGGTCATGGCGCGGTTGACATAGGCGTTGCCGGCCGGGACCAGGCGCTGAACGTCGGCCGCGAAGCTTTCGATCCGCGAGTGGACGCCCAGGGTCAGGCCGTAGCGGCGGGCCGCCAGGGCCGTGGCGACGGCGTCCAGATCCTCGGGCGCGTAGCGGACCACGTGCAGGATCGGGCCGAACACCTCGCGCTCGAGGAAGTCGGCGGCGGGGATCTCGGCCAGGACCGGGGCGAAGAAGGTGCCGCCGCGCGGGGTCTCCAGGCTGTGCAGCACCTTGGCCTCGTGCCTGAGGCGGATCAGGTGCTGGTCGAGGGCGGCCTTGGCCTCGGCGTCGATCACCGGGCCGACATCGGTCGCGGCCAGGGCCGGGTCGCCGATCACCAGGGCGTCCATCGCCCCCTTCAGGCCGTCGATGATGTGGTCGGCGGTGTCGTGGGGCAGGAACAGCAGGCGCAGGGCCGAGCAGCGCTGGCCAGCGCTGCCGAAGGCCGAGGCGATGACGTCGTCGATCACCTGTTCGCGCTGGGCGGTGGTGTCGACGAACATGCCGTTCAGCCCGCCGGTCTCGGCGATGAACGGCACGATCGGGCCCTGACGCTGGGCCAGGGTCTGGTTGATGCGCCAGGCGGTTTCGGTGCCGCCGGTGAAGGCCACGCCGTCGAGCTGCTCATGGGCGGTCAGGGCCGCGCCGACCGTCTCGCCGCGTCCCGGCAGCAGGGCCAGCAGGCGCGGGTCCAGGCCGGCGGCGTGGAACAGCTTCACGGCCTCATGGGCGATCAGCGGGGCCTGTTCGGCCGGCTTGGCCAGCACGGCGTTGCCGGCGGCCAGGGCGGCGGCGATTTGGCCGGTGAAGATGGCCAGGGGGAAGTTCCACGGGCTGATACAGACAAACACCCCGCGACCGGCTAGGCGCAGGCTGTTGGTCTCGCCGACCGGGCCGTGCAGCAGCTGGCCGGCCAGGCCGAACTGATCTTCGGCCAGGACCGCGTAGTAGCGGCAGAAGTCGACGGCCTCGCGCACCTCGGCCACGCGTCGGCCAGGGTCTTGCCGGCTTCGCGGCCGAGGAATGGCGACCAGACGTTCGAGGCTGGCCTCCAGGCTTCGGCCATGGCGCGCAGCTACCGTGGCGCGGGCCGGACCGCCGGGCCTGGTCCGCAGGCGGGCTGGGCGGCGCGGGCCAGCTTTGAAGGCCTGGTCGATCTGGGCCAGCAGGGCCTCGGAGACCACGCCACCACCCGGTCGCGGGCGGCGGGCTTGACCACGGCAGGGGCGGCGACCCGGCCGTCAGCTTGCCGCCGATCAGCGGTCCCGAGGACAGGGTCTGGCCGTCCAGCCGGGTCAGGCTCTGGACCAGGCGCTCGCGCTGGGCCTGGAATCGACAGGTCGACCCCGGCGCTGTTGACCACCCGGCGCGGGCCATAGAGCTGGATCGGGGTCGGGATCTTGGCGTGGCGATCGGGATGGGCCTCGACGGCGTCGATCGGATCGACCACCACCTTCTCCACCGGCACCCGCTCGTCGAGCAGGGTGTGGACGAACGATGTGTTGGCGCCGTTCTCGAGCAGGCGGCGGACCAGATAGGGCAGCAGGTCCTCGTGACCGCCGACCGGGGCGTAGGCCCGCAGGACGATGCCGTCATAGAGGTCGTCGGCGGCCTTGTAGAGCGCCTCGCCCATGCCGTGCAGGCGCTGGTGCTCGATGCGCACGCTGGCGTTCTTGGCCATCCGCACCACGGCCGCCAGGGTGTGGGCGTTGTGGGTGGCGAACTGGGCGTAGAGGTGCGGCGCGGCGGCGATCAGGGCCTTGGCGCAGACCAGATAGGACAGGTCGGTGGCGGGCTTGGTCGTATAGACCGGATAGTCCGGGCGGCCGGCCACCTGGGCGCGCTTAATCTCGCTGTCCCAATAGGCGCCCTTGACCAGCCGGACCATCAGGCGGCGGCCGGTGTCCTGCGACAGGGCCGTCAGGCGGGCGATCACCTCGGGGCAGCGCTTCTGATAGGCCTGAACGGCCAGGCCCAGGCCGGTCCAGTCGCCCAGTCCCGGCTCGCGGCACAGGCGGTCGAGCAGCTTCAGCGACAGGGCCAGGCGGTCGGCTTCCTCGGCGTCGATGGTGAAGTTGATGTTGTGGCGGGCGGCGATCAGGGCCAGGCGCAGGATGCGCGGATAGAGCTCGTCCCAGACCCGGGCTTCCTGCGTCGCCTCATAGCGCGGGCACAGGGCCGACAGCTTGACCGACACACCGTGGCCGGCCTCGGGCCCGGCCTTGTTCGACAGCTTGCCGACGGTCTGGATGGCCTCGGCATAGGACTTCTCGTAGCGGGCGGCGTCGGCGGCGGTGCGGGCGCCTTCGCCCAGCATGTCGAAGCTGCAGATGTCGCCGTCATTGGCGGCGCGCTTGATGGCCGCCTCGATGGTGCGGCCCAGCACGAACTGCTCGCCCATGATGCGGATGGCCTGGCCGACGGCGGCGCGGATCACCGGTTCGCCCAGCCGGCCGGCGATCTTCTTGATGAAGCCGGGCAGGTTGGTCTGGGCCTCCTCGTCGGGCTCGACGATCTTGCCGGTCAGCATCAGGCCCCAGGTCGAGGCGTTGACGAACAGGCTGTCGCTGCCGCCCAGGTGGCTGGCCCAGTCGGCCGAGCCGATCTTTTCGGCGATCAGCTTGTCGCGGGTGTCGTCGTCGGGGGTGCGCAGCAGGGCCTCGGCCAGGCACATCAGGGCCAGGCCCTCGCGGGTGTCCAGGCTGAATTCCTGCAGGAAGCTCTCGACCACGCCCTGTTTGCGGACGCTGCGGCGGGCCCCGCGGACCAGGGCCTCGGCCTCGGCCCGCACGGCGGCGCGGTCCTCGCGCGACAGGGCCTCGGCGGCCAGCAGGTCGGCGATCACGGCGGCTTCGTCGCGATATTTGGCGGTGTCGAGGCTGTCCCAGTCGGTCATGCGCGGTCCACGGGCTGGCCGTCCCGTCGGGGACTGGCGTAAAACTTTGGGATCATCGGTATATGGCCGTCTGAAGCGAATGTGCTTCGTTTATGGAATCATTTAGCCGTACGATCTTCATCAAAATGGGGTTGATTGGCCTATTCACTCCGCGCGGAAGCTGTTCCAGTTCGACCGAACTGGGGGCGCGGCAGCATGACTCTGGCGGGGAGCCGTTGGAAGGGGCGCAATCGGGGGGGAGACGCGCCCCTTCCGCTCTCAGCGACGCCGGGGGGAGCGGCGTCGCGGGAGCCCCCTAACGGAGAGGGGGCTGTCTTGGGGCGGCTCCGGGCGCCGTCGGGGGGGGAGGCGGTGCGAAGCCGGTTGGGACGATCGAGGGTATAGCGTCACCTTGGCTGAATGTGCTTTGCTTGTGAGCGCTATCTTCCGAATAATCTTCGAGGAAAATTGCCCGTGGCCAGTTCTGCTCTTGATGACACCGATCGCCGGCTTCTGCGGGTCCTGCAGGCCGACGGCCGCATCACCAACGCCGAGTTGGCCAAGCAGTGCCACCTGTCGCCGGCCGCCACCTTCGACCGGGTGCGGCGCCTGCGCGAGCGCGGCTACATCCTGGGCTATGTCGCCCTGCTCGACCCGGCCAAGATCGACCGCGCCCTGCTGATCTTCGTCGAGGTGGTGCTGGACCGTACGACCGGCGAGGTGTTCGAGGACTTCGCCAAGGCCGTGCGCCGCGCCCCCGAGATCCTGGAATGCCACATGGTGGCCGGCGGCTTCGACTATCTGATCAAGGCCCGGGTGCGCGACATGGAGGCCTATCGCGGCTTCCTCGGCGACATCCTGGTCAAGATGCCCGGCGTCCGCGAGACCCGCACCTATGCTGTGCTGGAAGAGGTCAAGAACACGGTGCAGCTGCCGGTGTAGGGAGCGGCCCGATATCCGACAGGGGTGGAAGGGGCGCGCCCCGGGATGGGGGGAAGGGCGCGCCCCTTCCGGTCGCGGCGCCTCTGGGGGGGGGGGCGGCGCCGCGAAGGGGGAAGGCGTCAGGTCGCGGGGGAAGCCCCGCCGCCGAGCGCCTTGTAGAGGGTGACCAGATTGCCGGCCCGGGCCAGGCGCGCGCCGATCAGGCCCTGCTGGGCTCCGTACAGTGTGCGCTGGGCGTCGAGCAGGGTCAGGCCGCTGTCCAGACCGGCGTCGTTGCGGGCCTTGGACAGGCGGACGCTGTCGCTGGCCGAGGCGACCAGTCGCTGCTGGGCGCCGAGGCGATCGTCGATGGTGGCCTGCACGGCCAGGGCGTCGGCGGCCTCGCGGAAGGCGACCTGAACGGCCTTTTCGTATTGGGCCACGGCGATTCCCTGGCTGGCCCTGGCGCCGTCCAGCCCGGCGCGATTGGCCCCGCCCGAGAAGATCGGCAGGCTGATCTGGGGCGCGAAGCTCCAGGCCGAACCGCCGCCCGAGAACAGGTCGCCCAGGTCGCCGCTAGCCGTTCCGGCCGATCCGGTCAGGCTGATGCGCGGGAAGAAGGCCGCCCGGGCCGCGCCGATATTGGCGCTGGCGGCGGCCAGCTGGTGCTCGGCGGCCAGAACGTCGGGCCGGCGGGTCAGGACCTCGGAGGGCAGGCCGCGGGCAGGTCCCGCAGGATCTGGGCGGTGACCAGGCCGCCGGCCGGCAGCAGGTCGGCGGGGATCTCGGCCCCGACCACCAGCCGCAGGGCGTTGCGGTCCTGGGCCACCTGGGCCACGAAGGTCGCCACGTCGGCGCGCGCCTGTTCCGTGA
>NZ_PEGG01000022.1 GCF_002737765.1 Caulobacter sp. B11
GCCTATGCGGATATCGCCAGCCTGGTCGGCCAGGAAATCGGAGTTTCGGACTGGGTCGAGGTCAGCCAGGAGCGCGTGAACCTGTTCGCCGAAGCCACCGGCGACCACCAGTGGATCCACGTCGATGTCGAGCGCGCCACCCGCGAAATCGGCGGCCCGATCGCCCACGGCTATCTGACCCTGTCGCTGATCCCGATGCTGGGCGCCGGCATCCTGCACGTCACCGGCGTGACCCGCGGCATCAACTATGGCTGCGACAAGGTCCGCTTCACGGGCATGGTCCGGGTCGGCAAGAAGGTGCGCATGCGCCAGAAGCTGCTCAGCGTCGAGCCCAAGGCCGGCGGCCTGCAAATGAAGAACGAGTGCACCATCGAGATCGAGGGCGAAGAGCGCCCCGCCTGCGTGGCCGAGACCATCTCGATCATCTACGGCGCCTGAAGACCAGGGCGCTCCGCGACAGGCGCGGCGCCCTAAGAACGACCAAAGGCCGCGGGATCGCTCCCGCGGCCTTTGCTATGGAAAGGCCGACAGGCCTACTTCTTGATCGCGTCGCCGATCTTGTCCTGGACCTGGCCGACCTTGTTCTGGACGTCGCCCTTGGTCTTCTGGGCCAGGCCTTCGGCTTCCAGGCGCTCATTGCCCGTGACCTTGCCGGCGGCTTCCTTGACAGCGCCCACGCCCTTGTCGATGGCGCCGTCCACACGATTGCTGCTCATGGCTATGCTCCTGCTTGGGTTAATCTCCCAGACAGAACGGCGTGGGGCGCAGGGGGTTCCTGTGGCGCAGCTTAGCGCGCGTAGCCCGTCACCGAGACGGCTTCGGTCGCGCCCCGCGTCACCGGCTCGGGCGGGGCCGCCTTGGCCCGCGGAATCGGCGGACCGGGGGTCTTGTCCAGCAGGGCGACGGTCTCGCGGATATATTTGGCGTGGGTGACGATGCCGATCTCCAGCCGCTCGCCCGACAGTTCGACCTGCTGGGTCAGCATGCCGGCCACGAACTGCACCTCTTGCGTCTCGGTCGAGCCCGGCCGGCGCCGCGCCCCCTGGGCCATGAACACCGGCCCGCCGGAATTGCCGGGAAAGACGCTGAAATCCAGCAGGAAGGTCGGAAAGGCCGTGGCCGGGGCCAGGGGGTAGGACGCCACCCGCCCCGAGCGCAGGATCGGAAAGCCGGCGGGATTGGCCGACAGCCCGCGCGGGAAGCCCAGGGCCATCATCTCGTCGCCGGGCCCCAGGCTGTAGGTGCTGAAGGTGTCGTCCTTGGCCAGCCAGGCCAGGGGAATGGCGGCCTTGGCGAATTCGGGCGGCGCCTCGACGACGATCGCCGCCACGTCGCGGCCGGCGTGCTTGACCCACAGCGGATGATCGCCGTCGCGGATCTTCAGGGTCTGGGGATCATAGCGCCAGACGCCATCCTTGGCCTGGACACGGTAGCCGATCCGCACCGAGACGCTGGGCATCTTTTCGAAAACATGGGCGGCGGTGACCAGAACCGTGCGCGGCTTGCCGTCGGGGCCCTGATCGTGGACCAGAAAGCCGGTGCCGACCGTGCGCGATCCATCGCCGAGCGGCTGCTCGAGCTGGACCGTCGCCGAGATCAGATCGACCGACAGGTCCCCAATCATCTAAGTTCGCCCCTGTACGCTGGATGCCGGTTCAGTTTGACCAGACGCGCGGCTCCGCACAAGTTGGCGTTCTGACGCATCAGAGCAGGAGTCTGGTCATGAACCGGCGCGAAATCATGTCCGGCGCGACCGCCGTCCTCGCCACAGCCTCCGCCCTCAGTCCCGGGAAGTCCATGTCCGCTTCAAGCCTGCCCACGCCGCCCGTCGCCCAGAAAATCCCCAAGCGCATCGAGCAGTTGGGCCGGGTTCGGGTCGACGACTATGCCTGGATGAAGGACGACAACTGGCAAAAGGTGCTGCGGGACCCCTCGCTGATCAAGCCCGACGTCAAGGCCCACCTGACCGCCGAGAACGCCTATACCCAGGCCATGCTCGCCTCCACCGAGCCGCTGCAGGCGGCGATGTTCGAGGAGATGAAAGGTCGCATCAAGCAGGACGACGCCTCGGTTCCGGCCAAGGATGGCGTCTGGGAATATTACACCCGCTACGAAAAAGGCGCCCAGCACCCGGTGCATGCCCGAAAGGCGATCAGCGGCGGGACCGAGCAGGTGCTGCTCGACGAGGACGCCGAGTCAAAAGGCAAGGCTTTCTACCAGGTCGGCGGGGCCGGCCATTCGCCGGACCACAAGCTCTATGCCTATGCCGTCGACGCGCAGGGCTCGGAAGTCTACCAGGTCCAGGTCAAGGACCTGGCCACCGGCAAGGTGCTGGAAAGTCCGGTCGAGAGCTGCACCGGCGACTTCTGCTTCTCGCCCGACAGCCAGTGGCTGTTCTGGACCTTTCGCGACGACAATGGCCGCCCGGCCAAGATCTATCGCCGACCGGCCCGCGGAACGGCCAAGGACGACGTGCTGATCTATGACGAGCCCGACGAGGGCTTCTTCATCGGCGTGGGCGTTACATCATCCGACCGCTTCATCGTCATCAGCTGCGGCAACCAGGAGACCAGCGAGAACCTGCTGATCCCTGCCAGCGACCCGACCGCCAAGCCGGTGATCGTCGAGCCGCGCCAGGTCGGCCTGCGCTACGAGCTGGAGCACTGGAACGACCATTTCGTGATCCGCACCAATGCCGACGGCGCCGTGGACTGGAAGCTGGTCACCGCGCCGGAGGCCACGCCCGGCAAGGCTCAATGGAAGGACTGGATCGCCCACAAGCCCGGCCGGCTGATCGTCGGAACCATGGCCTTCAGCAACCACTTCGTGCGGCTGGAGAAGGTGGACGCGGTCAACCGCATCGTCATCACCGCCAAGGCCGGCGACGAGCACGAGGTCGGCTTCGACGAGGCCGCCTACGCCCTGAGCCTGGAGGGCGGCTACGAGTACGACACCGCCACCGTGCGCTTCGTCTACAACTCGATGACCACGCCGCGGCAGTGGTTCGACTATGACATGGCCGCCCGCACGCGGGTCCTGCGCAAGACCCAGGAAATCCCCTCGGGCCACGATCCCAGTCAGTACGAGACCCGCCGCCTCAACGCCAAGGCCGCCGACGGCGCCGAAGTGCCGATCTTCGTACTGATGAAGAAGGGAACCAAGCTGGACGGCAGCGCCCCGCTGCTGCTCTACGGCTATGGCAGCTACGGCATCGCGATGGAGGCCAGCTTCTCGATCCGCAATTTCAGCCTGGTCGATCGCGGCTGGATCTGGGCCACGGCCTGCCCGCGCGGCGGCTCGGAAAAGGGCTGGAGCTGGTTCCTGGACGGCAAGAAGGACAAGAAGAAGAACACCTTCACCGACTTCATCGCCTGCGCCGAGCACCTGCACGCCGCCGGTTACGGCAAGCCTGCCAACACCGTGGCCTATGGCGGCTCGGCCGGCGGCCTGCTGATGGGGGCGATCAGCAACATGCGGCCCGACCTGTTCGCCGGCATCATCGCCGCCGTGCCGTTTGTCGACGTGGTCAACACCATGAGCGACACCAGCCTGCCCCTCACCCCGCCCGAATGGCCCGAATGGGGCAATCCGCTGGAGGACGTCGCCGCCTATGACTACATCGCCAGCTATTCGCCCTATGACAATGTGACGGCCAAGCCCTATCCGGCCGTGCTGGCCACCGGCGGCCTGTCGGACCCGCGCGTCACCTATTGGGAGCCCGAGAAATGGGCCGCCAAGCTGCGCGACCACACCACCAGCGGCAAGCCGGTGCTGCTGAAGATCAACATGGACGCCGGGCACGGCGGGGCCTCGGGCCGGTTTGATTTCCTCAAGGAGATCGCCCTGGACTACGCCTTCGCGGTCTGGGCCGTGGACAAGGGCTGGAGCAAGGCGTGAGGGGTTCGGCCTTGAGCTTAAGCTTGGGGATCCTCCCCCTGATGGGGGAGGTGGCCCGAAGGGCCGGAGGGGGAAGAGATCTCCCCCTTTCGCACACCTCCCCCTCCATCCGCTTCGCGGACACCTCCCCCGCCAGGGGGAGGATCTGCGTATGACGCTCACCGTTCGTCCCTCGACCGAGGCCGATCTGCCCGCCATCACCGCGATCTATGGCTGGAACGTCCTCAACGGCCTGGGCACCTTCGAGGAGGTCCCGCCCGAGGCCGCCGAGATGGCCCGGCGCCGCGCGGCGATCCTCGAGAAGGCCCTGCCCTATCTGGTGGCCGAGCAGGACGGCGTCGTGTTGGGCTATGCTTATGCTGGCCCCTTCCGCCTGCGCGCCGCCTATCGCTACACGGTCGAGGACAGCGTCTATGTCGGCCCCGAAGCGGTGGGGCGCGGCGTGGGCCGCGCCCTGCTGTCAGAGCTGATCACCGCCTGCGAGGCCCTGGGCCTGCGCCAGATGGTCGCCGTGATCGGCGACAGCGGCAACGCCGCCTCGATCGGCCTGCACCAGGCGCTTGGCTTCGCGCCCACCGGGATCGCCCCGGCCATGGGCTACAAGTTCGAGCGCTGGGTCGATCTGGTCTGGATGACCCGACCGCTGGGGCCCGGTCGCGACGCGCCGCCGAACGCGCCGGGGTTGCGGCTCAGCGGGGTCTGAGCCCGTCCCTTGCTCCGGAGGGACGCGATGCCTAGATTGCCTCGATGCGCGGACTTCGCCCTTTCTTGCTGATCCTGCTGGCGGCCCTGTTCGTCATCAGCGGACCGCTGCGCCTGGCGCCGACCCAGGCCGGGACGATGGCGCCGGCCTGCCACGAAATGGCAGGCCAGGGGGCGGACGAGACCCCCGACCAGTCGCCTACCCACAAACGTCAGCCCCAGGCCATGGCCGCCAATTGCTGCGTCGGCTGCTTACCCGCCGCCGCGCGCGACCTGGCCCCCGTGCTTGTCCCCTCCCGCGCGGACAAGGCGGTGTTCCACGCCCGTCAGCGCCGCCTTGAAGGCCTGAGCCTCGCGCCGGAACACGGCCCTCCCCGACCCTTCGCCTGAAGCCTTTCCGCGCGGCCGCCGCGCGGAGCCTCCCTGTCCCTGCTTCAGAAAGGTCGGTCCCATGACCACCCAGACTTTCCGCGCGCGGCTGCTCGCCGGCGCCGTCGTCACCGCGAGCTTGTCGCTCGCCCTCGCCGCCCAGGCCCAGGACCATTCCGGTCATGCGGGCCATGGCATGCCAGCGCCCCAACCCGCCCAGACTCCCGCTGAAACGCCCGCAGAGACGCCCGCGCCCGAGCAGCCCATGCCTGGGCATGGCGCCATGGTCGGCCCGCTGGGCGCCTATCCGATGACCCGCGACGCCTCCGGCACCAGCTGGCAGCCCGACGCCTCGCCCCATGCCGGTCTGATGACCCACTCCGGTGACTGGATGCTGATGGGTCATGTGCTGCTCAATGGCGTCTATAGCGACCAGGGCGGGCCGCGCGGCGACGACAAGGCCTTTGTCGGCGGCATGATCATGGGCATGGCCCAGGGCCCGCTCGGCGGCGGAACCCTGGGCTTCAAGGCCATGCTCAGCCCCGATCCGCTGATGGGCAAGTCCGGCTATCCGCTGCTGCTGGCCACCGGCGAAACCGCCGATGGCGCCACGCCCTTGGTCGACCGCCAGCATCCGCATGACCTGTTCATGGAACTGTCAGCGACCTACAGCCGTCCCCTGGGTCCCGACACCGACGCCTACCTCTATGCCGGCCTGCCCGGCGAGCCGGCCTTTGGTCCGCCCGCCTTCATGCACCGCCAGGCGGCGATGGACAGCCCCGAGGCGCCGATCACCCACCACTGGTTCGACTCGACCCACATCACCTTCGGCGTGGTCACCGGCGGCGTGCGGCATGCCGACTGGAAGGTCGAGGCCAGCGCCTTCCGGGGCCGCGAGCCCGACCAGAAGCGGTTCGACATCGAGACCGGTCAACTGGACAGCGTGGCGACCCGGGTCTCCTACAACCCGACCCCCAACTGGGCCCTGCAGGCCAGCTGGGCGCGGATCAACAGCCCCGAGGCCCTGGAGCCCGACGATGACGAGGCCCGCACCTCGCTCAGCGCCCTCTATGCCCGCCCGCTCGACGGCGGCGGGTCAGTGAGCGCCACCCTGGCCTGGGCCCGCAAGGACCGCATCCCCGGCGACGCCCTGCAGGCCTGGCTGGCCGAGGGAGCCTTCAAGCCCGACGCGCGCTGGACCCTGTTCAGCCGCGCCGAACAGGTCGAGCAGGACGAACTGGCCGGTCATCACGGCGGGGCCTACACGGTGCGTAAACTGTCGGTGGGCGCGATCTATGACACGCCGCTGTCGGCCCATGTCGCCCTGGGGTTCGGCGGGCTGGTCAGCGCCTTCGACGCCCCTGCGGACCTGGGCTACGACCAGCCGACCGGCGGCATGGCCTTCGTGCGGCTGAAGGTGGGATAGGGCCCCTCGCGACGCGGGGGTTCAGATACAAAAAACCCCCGCCGTCGCCGGCGGGGGTTTTGATCGTTCAGCCCTGAAAGGCGATCAGGCCTTGCGGCCACGCGGGGCCTTGGCCGGAGCCTTGGCCTTGCGGCCGCCCTGGCCGAGGCCCAGAGCCTTGGCCATCGCCGAGCGCGCTTCACTATAGGCGGGCGCGGTGGTGGGATAGTCGTTGGGCAGACCCCACTTGGCCTTGTATTCGGCCACGGTCATGCCGTGGGTCGTCAGGTGACGCTTGAGGGTCTTGTAAGGCTTGCCGTCCTCAAAGCTGATCAACGCGTCGGGCGTGATGCTTTTGCGGATCTGGGCGGCGGTCGCCTTCGTAACCGATTCCACAACCGGAGCTTCCGGCGAACCAATACCGGCCAGCGCATCATGCGTGGCCCGAATCAGCGCGGGCAAGTCGGAGATCGGCGTGCTGTTATTTGCCACATAGTTGGCAACGATCTCAGCGGTTAGCTCGATCAGGGTAGCTTTTTCTTCCACGAGCATCGCTCCTATATGACGTGCATTGGGAAATACACCCCCAGGCACGAAAAACAAGTACTCATCTTTGAAGAAGCCAATCTCGCCCACAATTGATCAGGCACGGAACGCTGATTTCTGATCCAGAACCCGCGCGATAACGGCTTTGCGCCGGCTGGATCACTGTTGAAACGGCCTAGCCTCAGTGTCGAAGGGCGCCGCTCGATCACGACCCTGGCCGCGAATCACTTTTCAGCGGCTTCAGCGCCGTGGAGACCGGCTCGCGCGGAGGTAAAGCCAAAACACGCATGCCGCGTGAAGTCTTTCCTGCCGGCCCGCGAACAATGTCCGAGGCGCGGCGGCGCGCCCGGAGGGCGCTCTTTATTGAAAAGGAGGAAGTGTGGCTGGGGAACTAGGACTCGAACCTAGAACGACGGTACCAAAAACCGCTGTGTTACCATTACACCATTCCCCAGCAGGAACGGCGAAACCCGTGGGGATCGGCGAGGCGGTGGAGATAGCGCAGGAGTCGGACGGATGCAACGGCGCTTGTCGTTTCTTTTTTTGGGACCCGATTTTGAAGCTTGCGAGCCCTTCGACGCGCCTCTATAAGCCGCGCTCCAAGTCGGAGTGTGGCTCAGTCTGGTAGAGCACCGCGTTCGGGACGCGGGGGTCGCAGGTTCAAATCCTGCCACTCCGACCATCTTCTCTCCTCCCGAGAAATCCCTCCCCCTCCCCAGAATCGCTCAGAACTCGCTCTGAGGTTCCCGCGTTGCGCGCAGTTCATTTGACCGCGCCGTAACTGTCGTTAGCCTGCAGGCGAGTTTGGCGACAGGAATCCCGATGAAGCAGTTTCTCATGACCGTGGCCGGCGTCTTCGTCGGCCTAGTGTTGTTCGTCGTGGGCGTCCCCTTCCTGTTGATCGTCATGGCCGTCGGCGCCGCCCGACCGGCCCCGGTTCCGGCCCACACCATCCTCAATCTCGACCTGCGTGGCGGCCTCAGCGACCAGCCCTCCCAGAGCCCCTTCGCGGCGTTCGGCGGCGGCGGTCTGTCGGTGATGTCGGTATCCGAGACCCTGCGGCGAGCCGAGACCGACGACAAGGTCAAGGGCGTGCTGGTTCGCCTGCCCGACGGCGGGATGAACCCGGCGGCCGCGGATGAACTGCGCCTGGCCTTCAAGCATTTCCGCGCCGTCGGCAAGAAGCCGATCTATGCCCACAGCCAGGGGCTCTATCCCTCCGGCATGGTCACCTCGACCTATATGCTGGGCGCCGCGGCCAGCCAGTTCTGGATGCAGCCCGACAGCTCGATGCAGGCGGTCGGCGCGGCCAGCGAGACCCTGTTCTACAAGCGGCTGTTCGAGAAGTACGGGGTCAAGGCCCAGTACGAGCAGCGATACGAATACAAGAACGCGGTCAACCCCTATCTGCAAAGCGACTACACGCCGGCCCACCGCGAATCGACCCTGTCCTGGATGGGTTCGATCTATCGCAGCGCCCTGGCGACCGCCGCCGCCGACCGCGGCAAGAACCTGGCCGCCCTCACCCAGACCATCGAGGCGGGCCCCTACAGCGCCCAGGACGCCAAGGCCAAGGGCCTGATCGACAAGGTCGGCCAGGTCAAGGAGGCCCAGGACGCCCTGCTGGCCCAGGCCGGCAAGAACGGCAAGCTGATGGACTTCGACGACTATATCAGCCGCGCCAACCGCGTCGGCCCGCCCAAGACCGGCGCGGCCATCGCGGTGATCAACGCCGAAGGCGCCATCGTCACCGGGACGAGCGCTTCTGGCGGGGCGTTCGGGGCCGAGAGCACCATCTATTCCGACGACGCCTCCAAGGCGATCTACGACGCCATCCAGGACAAGGACGTCAAGGCCATCGTGCTGCGCGTCTCCTCGCCGGGCGGCTCCGACACCGCCTCGGAGCAGATCCTGGCGGCCGTCAAGGCCGCCAAGGCGGCCGGCAAGCCCGTCGTGGTCAGCATGGGGGCCTATGCGGCCTCTGGCGGCTACTGGATCAGCAGCTACGCCTCGTCGATCTATGCCCAACCCACCACCCTGACCGGCTCGATCGGCGTGTTCGGCGGCAAGTTCGCCCTCGGCGACGCGCTGAGCCGCTTCGGCGTCGACACTCGCCAACTGTCGGTGGGCGGCGACTATGCCGGGGCCTTCGGCACCGCCGACGGCTTCACCCCCGACCAGCGGGCCAAGTTCGCCAGCTGGATGGACCGCATCTATGACGGCTTCGTGGCCCGAGTCGCCGAGGGCCGGCAGCTGCCGCCCAACCGCGTGCGCGAGATCGCCAAGGGCCGGGTCTGGACCGGCCTTCAGGCCAAGCAGTTGGGCCTGGTCGACGAGATCGGCGGCTTCTATGACGCCGTCGACAAGGCCAAGAGCCTGGCGGGCCTGAAGGGCGAGGTGCGGCTGAAGGCCTTCGGCGGGACGCGGTCGCCGTTCGAGGCCCTGGAGAAGGCCCTGGGCGTCAGCTCGACCTCGGTGCGCACCCTGGCCGCCGCCGGCTGGATCCTCGGCGATCCGCGCTCGCAAGCCATCCTCGACGAGGTGGCCAAGAGCCGGATGCGGTCACAGGGGGCGGCTGTGCTGGCCGACACGCCGATCCACTAGCCCCAGCTCTAGCTCCGATACGGCAAAGCCCCGGCTGCTCACGCGGCCGGGGCTTTTTGCTGGGCGACGCTCGAAAGCGGCCTGGCCCGGCGGAGTCGCGGCCAACCCGGGGCGCAAGACTCGCCGAACCCTCGGCGGCTGGGCGACCCGCCCTGCCCGATCGCGATGGCGAGGCTCGAGGCGCAACGACCTGCTGATGCAGCCCATCGCCCAGGCCCACGCCAAGCTCGCCGAAGAAGCAGGGCCCATGGCGCACGGCTTGAGCTCCGCGGCGCACAGAAGCCGGGTGCGGCGCTTCAAGGACTGTAGGGAGGCTGTGGTGAGGCCGGGCGGGGGCCGGGAGGGGGCATAGGCCCGGCGCGGCGCCGCGATCCGTGGCGAGGGGGCGCATTCAGCGGGCGGAAGCCGACCCGGCCGGGGCTGACGCCAAGCCCCATAAAAGAAATGCCGGCGCTTTCGCGCCGGCATTGGTAGTCCCGAAACGGTGAGTTTCGGTTTTAGAAGGAGTAGCGAATGCCGAGATACAGGCGACGCGGCGACACCCAGGCGTTCTCGTCCTGGTAGTCATAGATGCCGCTGCCCGTGAGCAGGGGCATCACGCCCGTAGCGGCTTGGTTGTTGAGCACGTTGAACACGTCCAGGAACAACTCGGCCTTACCAACCGGCAGGTCATGCACATACTTCAGGCGCATGTCGAAGGTGTAGTAGGCCGGACCGGTTTCCGCGCCCTGGAAGCCAGGCTGCAGGTAGGTGTCGGTCACGCCACCGTAGTTGTAGGGATCGGAGGTCGGCGCGAAGTAGCGACCGCTGATCGGCTCGGCGGGCGTGTAGAGCGCGCCGCTGTTCCAATTGTAGACGCCGCTGACCTGCAGGCCGAAGTCGAAGTCGTACGAACCATAGGCCTTGAACTGGTGCTTGATGTTACCAGCTTGAGGACCCCAGACGTTCGGCGCGCGCGGGTCAAGGAAGACCACGTCGCCGGCGAAGTCGGCGTTGCCGTCCGAGTTCGAGTTACCTTCGGCCTTGTTGTAGGTGTACGAGGCCTGGCCCTGCCACTTGTCGGTCTTGAACTTCGTCATGCTCAGTTCAAAGCCGGTGTATTCGCGCTTGCCGCCGAACAGCGTGCCCAGAACGTAGTTGGCGTTGGGCTTGCTGTTATAGCCGAAGTACGAATAGGGCAGGTAGAAGGCCGAACCGGGATAGGCGACGCCGTGGGCGCCGTCAGCCGCAGTGGCGTTCGGATCCGAATAGAGCGCCAGGTCGTAGTCTTCGAAGATGTTCTCGGTTTCGCGATGCGAAATCGTGGCCTGGATGCCAATGCTCGAACCCCAGGTATAGGACGCGCCGATCATGTACTCGTCGGTATAGGGCGTCTTGGTGCTCGGTGCGAAGACCGAGTCCGGAACGACCGCGCCGCCGCGGGTACGGAAGGTCAGCCACTGGTTGCCGATATAGAGCTGCTCTTCGGTGACCGGGCCGTTCAGATTGCCCGCGAAGTTGGACATGTCGTTACGGATCGGATCGTAGTAACGGCCAGCGAAGGCGAAGACCTTGCTGCGGCCATTGCCGAAGACGTCATAGACGACGCTCAGGCGCGGGGCCATTTCCCAATCAAAGGTGAACAGCTTGTCGCCAGCCGAGCTGTAGTGCGACCATTCTTCGGCCCGAACGCCAGCATTGATGGTCAGCTGGTTGATCGTCCAGGTGTCTTGCAGATAGAGGGTCTGGCCCTTGCTCTGCACCGAATAGGGCGCATTCGAGGCCCGGACGGCGCGGTAGGCGTTCACGTTGCCGTAGGGGTTGCCGGCGGTGCTGTTGAAGCGAACGGCGTTCACTTCGGCGGTCGTCACGGTGCCGTTGCTGTCGGTGTCCACGAGCGCCTTGGCGCCGGCGTTGCCGTTCAGGGCCGCGATGATACGCGGAATGTCGGCTTGGGCGAGCGGACGAGTCGTCCAACCCGACGCCGACGACGTGAAGTCGAGGAAGGTGTTGTTGGTGTTGGCCAGCGCGATCGACTGGTACTGGACGTTGCCCGGAACCGTCGAGTTGCTCGAATAGGTGTTTTCCGTGTTGACGTAGCCGGCCTTGAAGGTGTGGCTACCGAAGCTGGTATCCAGGTAGTATTCAAGGTTCAGGCCGTATTCTTGACGGTCGCGATGGGTTTCGCTGTTGGTGCCGGCGCCGCCCAGTTGACGCTGCTCGATGGTCGAGCCAGGGCCGCGGAAGGTGATGTTGTCACGAATGCTCTGGTCAGCGGCCAGTTGGGTCAGTTCGCCTTCGTGCTTGAAGCCGTAGGCGGTGATCTGCAGGTCGCCCCAGGTGTGAGCGTATTCGACCTTGTAGTTGTCGCCGCCCTGGACGCGGGCCAGATCGCGGATGTTGATCACGGTCGAGCTGTTCGAACCGCTGATTTCGGTCGGGTCGCTGAAGAAGCTGGCGGTCAGACGGTCGTTGTCGGTGATCTGCCAGGTCGCCTTGGCAAAGGTGTACTCGGCGTCGTTGGTCACCGAGCGACGGACAGCGCCGGTCGTCGGGTTCAGAACTTCGTCTTCACGGCTCTTCTTTTGGTACGAAGCGAAGATCCACAGGCGATCCTTCAGGATCGGGCCGCCCAGGGTGAAGGCCGAATCATAGGTCGAGAAGCCGCCCGAGGTGGAGTGCTTGTCTTCCTGCACGACACCGTCGTTCTGCAGGTAGTAGTTGAGCGAACCGTGCCACTCGTTGCTGCCCGACTTGGTGACGACGCGCGAAACCAGGCCCGAACCGCCGGCATATTCAGCGGCGACGCCGCCGACGATGACCTGCTGTTCCTGGATGATTTCCGAGTTGAAGTTCGAACCGAAGGTGCCCGTGAGGGGGTCGGTCACGTCAACGCCGTCGAGATAGTAAACGTTGTCGGTCGAGGTGCCGATGGCGCCGCCGACGTCCGAATAGTTGACGCCCGAACGCGACGAGGGGTTGCCGCCCGACGAAGGCTTCACGCCCGGAACCAGCTGCAGGTAGCTCTGGTAGTTACGGCCGGTAGGCAGCGACTCGACGACGTCGAGGGTCAGGGTGGTGCCGACGGTGGCCGAGGTCACGTCGACGGCGGCCAGCGAGTAGCCGGTCACGACGATTTCTTCGACGGCGTTGTCGGCCGAGGCCAGGGCGTACCCGACGCTCAGGTCCTTACCGCTGACGACAGCGACGTTGCTGGCGCTGAAATCGGCGAAGCCGGGCGAGGCGACGGCGACGGTGTAGTTGGTCGCCGGGTCAAGACCGCTGACGCGCACCTGACCCGAAGCGTCGGTGGTGGCCGTCTTGGTGGTCAGGCTGGAGGGCGAACGGATGACCACGGTGGCGCCGCTCAGCGGCTTGCCATCGGTGCCCTGGACGGTGACGCGAAGAGCGCCCGTCTGGGATTGGGCCAGAGCCACGCCAGCGACGCAGAAGCTGATCGCGAGGCCAAGTGCGGCGCGGCTGACGCCCTTCGACAGCTCCTGGAATCGCTTGTTGTTCGTCATGGGAGCGCCGAGCGCTGCCTTCGTCGAGTTCATGTTCGTAATATCCCCTCAAGCATGGCGCTTGCGTTATGACCGGACAGGCCCCTGAAAAAACGTTCCGTCCGGGGAGCGCGGAATTCCGCGCCAGCTGCACCACGAGATTATAGGTTTCCCGGAAAACGAGTTTCCGGTTGGTGGGGACGTTAGGGGCCTCGTCACCAGCGGGTCAATTGACATTACCGGCCT
>NZ_PEGG01000023.1 GCF_002737765.1 Caulobacter sp. B11
ACCGGGTCTATTCCCACAAGGACCGGGTCCGCCTGCAGCTGATCCTGCGCGGCAAGCGCGTGGGTCTGTCGCTGTCGGAAATCCGCGAACTGCTCGACCTCTATGACGAGAACGACGAAGGCGCGGCCCAGATGGCCCGGTCGCTGAAGAAGTTCCGCGAACGCGCCTCGGCGCTGGAGCAGCAGCGCGACGACATCGACGGCGCCCTGCTGGAGCTGCGCGAAGCCTGCGCCCGCCTCGAGCGACGCCTGACCGAGATCCGCCCCGACCTGCTGCCCCGCGCCGCCGATTATGACCAGATGCTGCGCGCGCGCCTCGATGGTCATGCCGAAGCCGCACTGGGCAAGTAAGACTTCCCTTTCCGCTACCTCCTCTTCCAGGACCTTCCATGACCTATCAGGCGCCCGTCCGCGATCACGTCTTCATCCTGCGCGACATGCTGAACATCGATCAGCACGGCCATCTGCCGGCCTTCGCCGACGCCTCCTTCGACGTGGTCGAACAGATCCTGGAGGCCGCCGCCCAGTTCACCGGCGAGGTCCTGGCCCCGCTCAACACGGTCGGCGACAAGCATGGCTGCGTGCTCGACGCCGCGACCAACACCGTCACCACCCCGCCGGGCTTCAAGGAAGCCTACAAGCAGCTTTGCGAAGGCGGCTGGACCGGCCTGGGCTCGGATCCCGCCTATGGCGGCCAGGGCCTGCCGCACGTCGTCAATCTGGCTTTCAGCGAGATGTCGAGCTCGGCCAACATGGCCTTCTCGATGTATCCGGGCCTGGCCCACGGGGCCTATTCGGCCATCCACACCGGCGGCGCCGACGACCAGAAAGAGCTCTACCTGCCCAAGATGGTGACCGGCGAATGGACCGGGACCATGAACCTGACCGAGCCGCATTGTGGAACGGACCTGGGCCTGCTGCGCACCAAGGCGGTTCCCGAGGCTGACGGCACGTACAGGATCAGCGGCCAGAAGATCTGGATCAGCGCCGGCGAACACGACATGTCGGGCAACATCATCCACCTGGTCCTGGCCCGCATCGAGGGCGCGCCGGCCGGGGTGAAGGGCATCTCGCTGTTCATCGTCCCCAAGTTCCTGCCCAACGCCGACGGCAGCGCCGGCGCCCGCAACGAGGGCGTCAAGTGCGTGGGCCTGGAAGAGAAGATGGGCATCCACGGCAACGCCACCTGCGTCATGCAGTACGAGGACGCCAAGGGCTGGCTGATCGGCGGCGAGAACGCCGGCCTGAAGATCATGTTCGTGATGATGAACGAGGCCCGCCTGGGCGTCGGCATGCAGGGCGTGGCCCAGGGCGAGGCCGCCTATCAGGCCGCCGTCGCCTTCGCCAAGGACCGCCTGCAGGGCCGCTCGCTGACCGGCCCCAAGAACGCCGAAGGCCCGGCCGACCCGATCATCGTCCACCCCGACGTCCGCCGCATGCTGCTGGAGAGCAAGGCCCTGATCGAGGGCGGTCGCGCCTTCCTGTTCTGGACCGCCCTGCACGGCGACCTGGCCCACGCCCACCCCGACGAGAAGGTCCGCGAAAAGGCCGAGGACTATATGGGCCTGATGACGCCGGTGCTGAAAGGCTACCTGACCGACAAGGGCTTCAAGGTCTGTTCCGACGCGGTGCAGGTGCATGGCGGCAGCGGCTTCACCGAGCACTTCCCGGTCAGCCAGTTCATGCGCGATTGCCGCATCGCCCTGATCTATGAAGGCACCAACGGCATCCAGGCCCTCGATCTGGTCGGCCGCAAGCTGGCCTCCAAGGGCGGCCGCGCGGTGATGACCTTCTTCCAGGAAATCGACCAGTTCATCGGCGAGAACGACGGCGACGCCGGCCTCAAGCCCTTCATCACCGCCCTGGCCGAGGTCAAGGCGCAGATGCAGGACGGCACCATGTGGCTGATGCAGAACGGCCTGCAGAACCCCGACAACGCCGGCGCGGCCTCGACCGACTACATGCACCTCTTCGGCCTGACGGGCCTGGCCTATATGTGGGCCCTGCAGGTCAAGGCCGCCCAAGCCAAGATCGCGGCCGGCTCGTCCGATCCGTTCTATTCGACCAAGGTCGTCACGGCGCAATATTTCATCGAACGCATCTTGCCTGACGCAGGGGCGCATCTGACCAAGCTCAAGACCGGTTCGGCGACCCTGATGGCGCTGCCCGCGGAGGCTTTCTGATCATGAGCGTGCTCAACGTCGCAAAACCGGCTTTCATGGCCGAGGAAGACATCGCGATCTTCGAAGACGCGGTGGGCAAGTTCTTTGACGAGCACGCCCCCGAGGCGACCGTCGCCAAGTGGCGCAAGAACCATTGCGTCGACCGCGACATGTGGACCAAGGCCGGCAAGGCGGGCCTGCTGGGCCTGTCCATGCCCGAGGAATTCGGCGGGGCCGGCGGCGACTATCGCCACGAGGTCGTGCTGATGGAGCAGCTGGGCCTGAAGGGCGTCGACGGCTTCGGCATCAGCCTGCACAACGCCATCATCGCCCCCTACATCCTCGAATACGGCACCCAGGCGCAAAAGCAGCGCTGGCTGCCCAAGCTGTGCACCGGCGAGCTGGTCGGGGCCATCGCCATGACCGAACCCGGCGCGGGCTCGGACCTGCAGGGCATCACCACGACCGCCAAGAAGGTCGGCGACCAGTATGTGCTGAACGGCTCCAAGACCTTCATCACCAATGGCCAGACCGCCAACCTGATCATCGTGGTGGCCAAGACCGATCCGGCGGCCGGGGCGCGCGGCACCAGCCTGCTGATCGTCGAGACCGACGGGGCCGAAGGCTTCGAGCGCGGCCGCAACCTCGACAAGCTGGGCCAGGAAGCCCAGGACACCTCCGAGCTGTTCTTCAACGACGTCAAGATCCCGGCCGAGAACCTGCTGGGCGAGGACGAGGGCCGCGGCTTCTTCCAGCTGATGGGCCAACTGCCGCAGGAACGCCTGAACATCGGCGTCCAGGGCATGGCGACCATCGAGCGGGCGCTCGAGCTGACCATCGCCTATGTCAAGGAGCGCAAGGCCTTCGGCAAGGCGATCCTCGACTTCCAGAACACCCAGTTCGTGCTGGCCGAATGCAAGACCGAGGCGACCGTGGCCCGGGTGTTCATCAACCACTGCATCGAGCAGCACCTGGCCGGCAAGCTCGACGCCGCCACCGCCTCGATGGCCAAGTACTGGGTCAGCGACCTGGAGGGCAAGATCGTCGACCGCTGCCTGCAGCTGTTCGGCGGCTACGGCTTCATGAACGAGTACCCGATCGCCCGGATGTACAAGGACAGCCGCATCCAGCGCATCTATGGCGGCACCAACGAGATCATGAAGATCCTGATCGCGAGGACCCTGTAGTGGTCGGGCTGATCCTGCTGGCCCAGGCCGCCGTCGCCGCGCCCGACGCGCGGGCGGCGGTGGTCTGCGTGCGCGCGGATCCCGGCCGCCGGCCGCTGGAGTTCACCGGCAAGCTGGTCGGCAAGCGGCCGATGCCCGGCGAGTTCACCCTGCCGCTGAAGCCCGGCGCCGACGTCTGCAACAACCTGCTGCGCTCCAAGATCGCCACCTGGAGCCTGCGGGTGACCACCTCGGGCTTCACCCCCTGCGAACTGCCCGCGCCGGAGTTCGGCTATCGCGCCACCTACAGCGCCCGGGCCTCGGCCCGCGGCATGGCCTGCAAGCTGATCGCCAAGAGTCCGATCGGGACGTGGAAGTAATGTCGCTCCACACCGCCACCATCGACTGGAGCCTGGAGGCCGGCGCGGATTTCGCCCGCGGGCGCTACAGCCGCGCCCATCGGCTGAGCTTCGACGGCGGCGTGACAGCCCTGGCCTCGGCCTCGCCGTCGGTGGTGCCCCTGCCCTGGTCCGATCCGGCCGGCGTCGATCCCGAAGAGCTGTTCGTGGCGGCCCTGTCGTCCTGCCACATGCTGACCTTTCTGGACCTGGCCCGCCGGGCCGGTTTCCTGATCAGCCGCTACACCGACCAGGCCGAAGGCCTGATGACCAAGAACGATCAGGGCGCCCACTGGGTCAGCACGGTCACCCTGCGGCCCGACATCGTCTTCGACGGCGCCGCGCCGGACGACGCCGCGCTCGAGGCCCTGCACGACGCGGCCCACCACGCCTGTTTCATCGCCAATTCGGTCCGCACGGCTGTGCGGGTCGAGGCGGCGCTTACCCCTCAACCTGTTTAGACGTCCCAAGAAGGAGCCATCCCATGGCCGACGCTTACATCTTCGACGCCGTGCGCACCCCGCGCGGCAAGGGCAAGAAAGACGGATCCCTGCACGAGATCACGTCCCTGTCCCTGGCCACCCAGGTGCTGGAAGCCCTGCGTGACCGCAACAACCTCGACACCCGCCACGTCGATGACGTGATCCTGGGCTGCGTCTCGCCGGTCGGCGAGCAGGGCAGCGACATCGCCCGCACCGCCGTCCTGACCGCCGACTACGCCGAAAGCGTCGCCGGCGTGCAGGTCAACCGCTTCTGCGCCTCGGGCCTGGAAGCCGTGAACATGGCCGCCGCCAAGGTGGCGTCCGGCGAGGCCCACATGGCCATCGGCGGCGGCGTCGAGAGCATGAGCCGCGTGCCCATGGGCAGCGACGGCGGCGCCTGGCCGACCGATCCGTCCAGCGCCTTCAAGACCTATTTCACCCCGCAAGGCGTCAGCGCCGACCTGATCGCCACCCTGTACGGCTTCTCGCGCGACGACGTCGACGCCTATGCCGTCGAGAGCCAGCGCCGCGCCGCCGCCGCCTGGGCCGATGGCCGTTTCAGCCGCTCGGTGATCCCGGTCCGCGACCAGCTGGGCCTGACCATCCTGGCCCATGACGAGACCGTGCGCGGCTCGACCACCATGCAGACCCTGGCCTCGCTGAACCCGTCGTTCACCGGCATGGGCGAGATGGCCTTCGACGCCGTCGCCCAGCAGCGCTACCCGCAGGTCGAGAAGATCAATCACGTTCACCATGCCGGCAACAGCTCGGGCATCGTCGACGGCGCCGCCGGCGTGCTGATCGGCAGCAAGGAAATGGGCGAGGCCCTGGGCCTGAAGCCGCGCGGCCGCATCAAGGGCGCCGCCTCGATCGGCAGCGAGCCGTCGATCATGCTGACCGGCCCGTCGCTGGTCACCGAAAAGCTGCTCAAGCGCCTGGGCATGGAGGTCAAGGACATCGACCTCTATGAGCTGAACGAAGCCTTCGCCGCCGTCGTCCTGCGGATGATGCAGGCGCTCGACATCCCGCACGACAAGATGAACGTCAATGGCGGCTCGATCGCCATGGGCCACCCGCTGGGCGCCACCGGCGCGATGCTGGTCAGCACCATGCTCGACGAACTGGAGCGCTCCAACAAGGAGACCGCCCTGCTCACCCTGTGCGTCGGCGCCGGCATGGGCACCGCCACGGTCATCGAACGCGTCTAACTCAACCCGCTGCTCCCCCGCTGGGGGAGCTGTCGCGGAGCGACTGAGGGGGCCGGCACGGCGAGCGCCGCGTTAGCCCCCTCCACCGCTTCGCGGTCCCCCTCCCCCTAGGGGGGAGGAGCTAGAGGAACGAACGAACATGGAAAACTTCAAGATCGAGGTCGACGGCGACGGGATCGCCCTGGTCACCTTCGACGTGCCCGGCCGGACGATGAACACCCTGACCGCTTCGGTGATCAAGGAAATCGGCGACGTCGTCGAGCGCATCAAGACTGACGCCGACATCAAGGGCGCGGTCATCACCTCGGGCAAGACGACCGGCTTCTGCGCCGGCGCTGACCTGGGCGAACTGGGCGGCGGCGGCGGTGTCGGCGGCGGCGCGACCGGCGAAGAGGGCCTGAAGGCCGCCTTCGAGGCGGGCTTCGCGCTCAACAAGGCGTTCCGCGCCCTGGAAACCTGCGGCAAGCCGGTGGCCGCCGCCATCAACGGCCTGGCCATGGGCGGCGGGCTGGAAATCACCCTGGCCTGCCACTATCGCGTCGTGGCCGACAATCCGAAGATCCAGCTGTCCCTGCCGGAAGCCAAGGTCGGCCTGCTGCCCGGCGCCGGCGGCACCCAGCGCCTGCCGCGCCTGATGGGGGTGATGAACGCCGCCTCCTACCTGCTGGAAGGCAAGTCGATGAAGCCGGCCGAGGCCCTGGCCGCCAAGGTCGTGCACGAGGTCGTCCCCGCCGATCAGGTGGTGGAAGCCGCCAAGACCTGGATCAAGACCAAGGGCGACCCGGTCGCCCCCTGGGACAAGAAGGACTTCAAGCTGCCCGGCGGCGGTCCCTACAGCCCCGGCGGCAGCCAGGTGTTCGTGATGGGCAACGCCATGTTGCGCAAGACGACCTATGGCAACTATCCGGCCCAGCTGAACATCATGAAGGCGGTCTATGAAGGCACGCAGGTGCCGTTCGACGCCGCCCTGCGGATCGAGACCCGCTACTTCCTCAAGACCATGATGACGCCCCAGGCCAAGGGCATGATCCGCACCCTGTTCCTCTCCCTCCAGGAGCTGGGCAAGGGTTCGGGCCGTCCCGCCGGCGTGCCGCACTACGACGTCAAGAAGGTCGCCGTGCTCGGCGCCGGCATGATGGGCGCGGGCATCGCCTATGTGCAGGCCATGGCCGGCATCGAGAGCGTGCTGATCGACCAAACGCAAGAAGCCGCCGACAAGGGCAAGGGTTACGCCGAAGCCCTGGTGAAGAAGGCCGTCTCGCGCGGCAAGATGACCCCGGAAAAGGGCGAGGCCATCCTGGCCCTGATCACCCCGACCACCGACTACGCCCTGGTCAAGGGGTCCGACCTGGTCGTCGAAGCCGTGTTCGAGAACCGCGAAGTCAAGGCCGACGTGACCAAGAAGGCCGAGGCCCAGCTGGCCGACACCGCCATCTTCGGCTCCAACACCTCGACCCTGCCGATCACCGGCCTGTCCAAGGCCTCGGTGCGTCCCGAGAGCTTTATCGGCATCCACTTCTTCTCGCCGGTCGACAAGATGGGCCTGGTCGAGATCATCATGGGCGAGGCGACCTCTCAGGAAGCCCTGGCCAAGTCGATCGACTACGTCCTGAAGATCAAGAAGACCCCGATCGTCGTCAATGACAGCCGCGGCTTCTACACCTCGCGTTGCTTCGGCACCTTCGTGCAGGAAGGCCTGGAGATGATGGCCGAGGGCATCGCCCCGGCGATCATCGACAATGTCGGCCGCGCCACCGGCATGCCGCGTGGTCCCCTGGAGATGAACGACGACGTCGCGCTCGACCTTTCCTACAAGATCGGCGAGCAGACCAAGAAGGACCTCGGCGACAAGTACGAGGAACGTCCGTTCGCGCCGGTCCTCGAGAAGATGGTCGTCGAGATGGGCCGCCTGGGCCGCAAGAACGGCAAGGGCTTCTATGACTATCCGGAAAGCGGCGCCAAGCGCATCTGGCCGGGCCTGGCCGAGCTGATGCCGGTCACCACCAAGGACGCCGACGCGGCCCTGATCGAGGAGATCCGCACGCGGCTGCTCTATCGCCAGGCCGTGGAAGCCGCCCGCTGCTTCGAGGAAGGCGTCATCGTCGATCCGCGCGAAGCCGATGTCGGCGCGATCCTCGGCTGGGGCTTCGCGCCCTGGACCGGCGGTCCGATCAGCCTGATCGACGGCGTCGGCCTCAAGGCCTTCGTCGAGCGCTGCGACGCCCTGGCCCAGAAGTACGGCAAGCGCTTCGCGCCGCCGGCCCTGCTGCGCGAAATGGCCGAGAAGGGCGAAACCTTCTACAGCCGCTTCGGCGTCAAGACCAAGGCGGCCGCCTGATCCAGGCTTCCGCTGACAGATGAGAGGGCCCGGCGGCGACGCCGGGCCCTTTTCATTTCAGCCCGGTGATGTTGCGGCCATGCTTGCGCCGCACGTCCCGCCTATCCGTAGCGCTCGTTTTGGACGGGCGAGACAGACACCGATGCCGGCGGCGCTCGCCCTGACCCTCGATCGCCCGGCGCCCCGACGACGGCGCAAACGCGGGGGTCCGTGGATCCTGCTGGGCTCGCTGGCCGCGCATCTGCTGGTGTTGGCCGGACTGGTCAGCGGCGTTCGCGAGACCTCGCAACGGATAGACCCGCCGGCCCTGGACGTCGAACTGCAGCGCCCCGCGACGCCACAGGATCGGCTCACCCCGACCAAGCCGGCACAACACCCCGCCGCCGCGGTCGCCGCCCAGCCCCCGCAGATCACGGCCCCGGTGATCGCCTCCGCCCCGGCAGCGCCCGCCGCCCCGACCCAGGCGGTCGCGCCGCCCGGCTTCACGGCACGGGCGCTGACGCGCCGCCCGGCTTCACGGCACGGGCGCTGACCGGCGGCGGCGACGCCCTGCGCCAGGCGGCCCGCGCCGGCGTCGGCTGCCGCAACGCCGACCTGCTGGCCCTGACCAGGGCCGAGCGCGCGGTCTGTGATGAAAAGCTGGGCGAGAAGTACAAGCACGGCCCGGCGATGTACGCGGTGATCGATCCGGCCAAGAAGGCCGCCTTCGACGGGGCCTGCAAGCGCGACGATGACTGGTGCCTGTACCGGACCGGCGAGGGCCCCTATCCGGGACTCTTCGCCTTGGGCCGAAAAAAGAAGAACGTCGATTGGTGAGGATCGTGAAAAGGGCGTGGCGCGCGGCGAGCGCGAGGCTTAGCATCGCCTCATGCGCACCTCCATGACCGGCGACGAACGGATCCTTCTGGATCGCTATATCGAGAGCGTCCTGCTGCGCTTCAGCGACGGCAAGTACAGTCTGGCCGAGGCCACCGCGGAACTGGCCATGGCCTTCACCCAAGTCGCCCAGGCCGAGCCTGACGCTCTGGGCCACATGCGGGGCATTGTTGAAGCGGGCGACGACGCCTGAGCCATCCTCACTGAAAAAGGGCCCGCCTCGCGGCGGGACCCTTCATCAGATCGTGACGGCGGAGCTTACCAGCTCTTGGACACGGTCAAGTGGACGCGACGTTCGGCCTCGAGGCCGGCGGTCTGGCGCTGAGCCTCTTCGATCAGGTTCTGACCGCTGACCGCCACCGTGAAGCCCTGCTCGAACTGGCGGGCCACGCGCCCGCCGAGCGAAGCATAGCCGTCGATCGGCACCAGGGTCGAGGTGGTGCTGTAGCCGGCAAAGCCACCGACAAAGCGCACATAGCCGTCAGCCGACCATGCGTCGTTTTCCCAACCCAGGGCGACATTGCCGCGATAGGCCGGCGTCGTTTCCGCAAAGGCGGTGCCGCGACCCACGGCCGAATAGCCGGCCAGCGTCTGGTCTTCGACGTCGGTCCAGGTGTAGTCGGCGCTCCAGTGATAGCCGCCCTCGATCGTGCCCGAGGCAGCGAGCTCGACGCCCGTCATCTCTGACTCGCCGATATTGCGATAGCTGATGATCGGCAGCGTGGTCGCGGTCGGGGCGATATCGAGCTGGGTCGACGAGAGCTGACCCTTCACGTCCTCGGTCTTCTGGACGAACACCGAAGCGCCGATCTTGGCGTTCAGGGCCGGCAGGGCGCGGTCATAGCCGAGCTCAAAATTGGTGACGATCGAAGGCTTCAGGGCCGGGTTGCCGCTGGCGCCGATGGTGAACGGGCCGACAGCCAGTTTCAGCTGCACGGCGCCGAGGTCGACCAGGGTCGGCCGAACGCCAGGTCGCTCGGACGATAGACCAGGCCCAGATTATAGCTGGTTTCCTTGATCGAGCGGTCCCAGAGGGCGTTGTTGGCCATCGGGAAGGCGACCGGGAAGACGCCGGTGCGCTCGAGATCCAGCTTGTCATAGCGGACGGCGGCCGTGGTCGACAGCTTGTCGCTGATCGCCCAGGTCCACATGCCCGAGACGGCGAGCACGTCATAGGCGATCTGGGCGCCGCCGATCGGCGCGGTATTGACCTCGTTGTGGCGATACTCGCCACCGACGCGGAAGGTGTGCTGGGCCCCCAGCTTGAACAGGTTCTGGGCGCTGACCACGGTGATTTCGTTGTCGAACTTGGCCAACTGACCGGCGACCATGTGCTTGGCTGCCAGCATGTTGCGATAGGCCGACAGTTCAAGCGTGCCGAACTTGGTTTCGGACGCCACGGCGGCCTTGACCGAGCTGGTCACATATTTGGTCGGCGAATAGGTGTTGTTGGACAGCATCTCGCTGATCTGGACGTTCGACCACGAGCCTTCGACGCGCAGTTCGGTCTTGTCGGTCAGCTGGGTAAGGGTGTCGAGATTGGCCGAAACCCGGGCCGGGTCGGTCAGCAGGTTGCTGACGACGCCGACGGTGTTCTTCCACTCGTCCATCTGAACGGCGCCGGCCGACAGGCGGGCCGAGAACTTGTCGCCCAGCTTGAAGGTCTTGACGGCCGAAATCTCTTCATGGCCGCCCATGCCCGCGCGAACGGTGACCGAGCCGACATTGTCGTACTTCGGGTTGAAGGTGATGATGTTGACCACGCCGCCGACGGCGTTGAATCCGAACAGGGCGCTGTTGGGACCCTTGACCACCTCGATCTGGCGGATTTCTTCCAGCTGGACCGGCAGGGTCGCCCAGGCGGTATAGCCATAGTGGTCAAGATAGACCTGACGGCCATTGATCAGGACCAGCAGGCGGGGCGACATCGACCGGTCATAGCCGCGCACGCTGATATCCGCGGCGGCGCCGCCGGCGTTGAGCACGTCCAGGCCCGAGACGCGGCTGAGCAGGGTCGGCAGGTCGGTGGCCCCCGAACGCTTGATGTCGGCGGCGGAGATGATTTCCATCGCGACCGGCGCTTCGGTCGAGCGCTGGGGGGAGCCGGTGGCGCTGGTGGTCACGGGCTCGTTGAACAGCTGCTCCATGGCGCCATAGTCGATCGACTGGGCCGAAGCGGTGGTGGCCGAAGCCAGGATGATCAGGCCGACCGAAGCGCCGGCGAAGAGAGTCGTTTTCATGGGTTTGTCTCTTTAAATCGCTGGGGTCAGACTTCGCGGATCATCATGCGGAAGGCGGCCTTGAAGACCGCGCCGACCGCGGCGGCCGCCGAGCGGCTGACCACGATTTCCACCTTGGGATCGGCCGAGACGCTCATCACGCAAGCGCCGCTGGTGACGCAGGACATGTCCGAACCGATGGTGATGATCTTCTTGCCCTTGGCGGCGGCGCCGACCGGGCCGGCATTGACGCCGGTCGTCACATAGAGAGCGGCCACGCCAGAGACGCCGCCGACATCGCCGGCCTCGACCGCCTTGCCGACCAGGGTCAGGGCACCCGTGCTCATGCCGCCGCCGAGGGCGGCCATGACGGCGTTCTTTTCGGCCACCGAGGCCGGCTTGGATGGATCGAACACCACGCCCAGCGTGGCTTTTCCGGTCGGACCGTTCTCGAGGAAGGTCAGGGCGCGACCCGCGACCTGCAGGTCCTTGGCGGCGTCGGCATGGGCGGCGAGCGGCGCCGCGAACAGGGCCAGGGCGCAGATCGCGACGGCCCCTGACTTGGTCTTTTTCAGCATTGCGGTTTATCCCCTGCCCGAGGCTTGTGCCGGGCTGTCTGATCGGGAAAAGCGCAGACAGCAGTGAACAGAGCGTAACCCATGTTCGCATAACGCTGATATTTTATCCGACAGTGGAACAATTTCACAAGTAGAGATAATGCTATTTAACAACTTTTACGATATGATAATTGTCTAAAGTCCTCACTATCCTTGGGTCATGTACAAATCTTGGAATAGATGGACTTATAATTGTACTATTTTGTCTCATAGATTTGGCCTTTTAAAGAAATCCCATTTTCTCTGAGAGTTTTCGAGAAGAATATCGGCTGAATAGATGCGTCATTTTGCGACCGAAAAGGGTGAGTTCGGACATTTTGTCGCACCGAAGCGCCAGCCCTGAAAACCGTCCCTGGGCCCGTCGCGCCCCAGCCGGCGTGGGCGATGATCAGGTCGGGGGTGAACCCCTTGACCTTGAGGCGCACGGCGGCGCGGCCCGCCACCTGGCCGCGGTGAAGATCCGCCTCAACCCAGGTCGCGAGATGCAGGATCCCCGGCCCGCGTCCGCGCTCAAACTTCCAGCGCTCGACGACCGTGGGCGGACCCTGTCGAGGCCGGCGACGGCGCCTGACCGCCCTCAAAGAAAAAGGGCCCCGCCTTGCGGCGGGGCCCTTCGCTCTGCGGTGCTAGTCTAGGCTTACCAGCTCTTGCTGACGCCCAGCATCACGCGACGCTCGGCTTCCAGACCGCTTTTTCCCTTGGCCTGCGACTGGCGTTCGGTCATCAGGTTCTGGCCGTTCAGCGACACTTCGGCGCCCGGCGCGAACGCATAGGCGACGCGAGCGGCGACGGTGGTGAAGCCCTTGACCGGTTCCAGCAGGTTGCCGTTGTAGGAGTTGAACTTGCTCACGAAGTGAGCGTAGCCGTCCAGGCTCCACTTGTCGTTCGCCCAGCCCGCGGCGAGGTTGCTGCGATACTTGGGCGAGGAGGCCTCGAAGTTCACCTTGCGCAGAATGATCGAGGACGCCGTCGTGAATGGCGCGTCCTCGACGTTCGTATAGGTCGTGTCAGCGTTCCAGTGGAAGCCGCCAGCCAGGCGGCCAGCTCGACGCCGTTCATCTCGGAGTCGGAGACGTTCTTGTAGGTGAAGGTGGTCCAGGTCGTCGCCGTCGGCGCGAAGTCGACCGCCCCGGTGCTGAACTGGCCCTTCACGCTTTCGGTCTTCTGGGTGAACAGTTTGATGCTGGCCTTGGCGTTCAGCGACGGCAGGGCGTGGTCAAAGGTCAGCTGGTAGTTGCTGACGATGGCCGGCTCCAGCAGCGGGTTGCCCGTGATCAGCACGCCGGTCGGCGCGGGCGTGGCCGGCGGGATCAGCAGGCCGCCCAGTTCCAGCAGGGTCGGAGCCTGAACGCCGCGGGCATAGGTGGCGCGTAGGGTGTCCCTGTCCGAAACCTTGTAGACCGCGCCGAGATTGACGCTGGTCTCGCTGATGTCACGATCCCAGAGGCTGTTATTGGCCTGCGGCGTGCCAACGGGGAAGGTCCCAGTGCGCTTGAGGCTCAGCTTGTCGAGGCGGACCGCGGCGGTCACCGACAGCTTGGGGCTCGCGACCCAGTTCCACATCGCCGAGGGGGCCAGCACGGTGTAGCTGATCTTCCCGCCAGCATAGCCAGCGGTGTCCAGCTGGTTGTCGCGGTATTCCAGGCCGACGCGCACGGTGTGAGCCGCGCCGATCTTGAACAGGTCTTCCAGGCTGTAGACGGTGATGTCGTTCAGGTAGCGGCGGCCGGGCGTCAGACCGTCCAGGCCGTTGTGATAGGCTTGGGCCTGAATCAGCCCGACCTTGGTGTCCGCGTTCAGGGTGGCCTTGAGCGAGTCGGTCTTGATGCGGTGGACGGCGTAGGCGAAGGTCGAGATCACCTGGGTGCTCGAGCCGTTCGACATCGATCCTTCGACCCGCAGGGTGGTCTTGTCGTTCAACTGGGCCACGGCGTCGATATTGGCGCGGGCCGTCGACGGATTGTGGGTCTGTGCGGCCAGGACGGCGCCGACGCCGGAGGTCGTGTTCTTCCACTCATCGGCGTGGTCGACGCCGCCCGAGATCCGGAACGACAGGCGTTCGCCCAGGCGGACGGTCTTGACGGCCGAAACGCTGGTGCTCGAGCCCGTGCCGGCCCGCAGTTCGATGACGTTGGTG
>NZ_PEGG01000024.1 GCF_002737765.1 Caulobacter sp. B11
AGGAGCTAAGCCAGGCCCTTATCGCGTCGAGCTTTCCCAATGCTCAGTGTCTGCCTGTCGGTCAGCCCGACGGAGGACGAGATGCATTCGTCCTCCGTCAAATGATTTCAAATACCATGGCGCGGAATCCCGCGAAGGATTTAATTGTATTCCAAGTAAAGTATGTAAAAAACGTCGCCGATACGCGCGATGAACGCGACATGGTTGAAGCGGTTATAAAGTCGGAAAAGGCAAAGGTTGAGAAACTAAAATCTGCCGGAATATCGAAATATTACCTAATAACAAATATAAAGGGTACTTCGCATCTCAATGCGGGATCTATCGATCGCGTAAATGATCTTCTTACAAAAGAGTTCGGGATCGAATCTTATTGTTGGTGGAGAGATGATATCGACCGTCGATTAGACGGAAATGCTAGTGTGAAGTGGAGCTATCCAGAAATACTTAAGGCCACCGATCTTTTGCAGGCCCTTATTGAGGGGCATCTCGGGGAAGATGAGGCGCGTCGCAAATCGGCAATTCGTGCGTACATGACTGCGCAATATGACGATGAGCAAGAGCTAAAATTCAAGCAAACCGATCTGCGCAGTACCATGGTAGATCTATTTGTAGACTTACCGATGAGAAGAACCTACGATCCGGTAGATGTAGATCATATTCAGTCAAGACATGTGCAGCGTTCCGATCTTGCCAGATACGCTAACTCAATCTCACTCAGAGAGTTAGAAGACACGCTCAATTCTGCTGAATATTTTCTAACAAGTAACACAATTAATGTCTCTCAGCGAATAGTACTGGAAGGCGCTCCAGGTCAAGGTAAATCGACGGTAACGCAGTTTATATGCCAGGTTATGAGAATGAAGCTCCTTGGAAAGGGGCAAGATATTCTATCTATACCGGAAGCATTGCGGGCAACGGCGGTTAGAATTCCCTTCCGGGTCGATCTCCGCGACCTCGCGAAATGGATTGCTGGAACCGATCCATTCCAGCCGCGCCCTACGGATCTGGACGAGAAGGAACCGAGATCGCTCGAAGGATTTCTTGCTGGTCAAGTCCGTTTCCTGTCGGGAGGGCATGAGTTTAATGTTTCGGATCTGTCTGCCGTGGCGCGCGCCAGTCACATGCTGCTCGCTCTCGATGGATTCGACGAGGTTGCTGATGTGGAGCTCAGGAAGCAGCTCGTCGCCGAAATCACAAAGGGCTCTGCCCGTCTCGTGAATGCTGGCAGCTTCTCTGTCCAAACTATCGTGACCAGTAGACCAGCGGCCTTCGCAAAATCAATTCGCTTCCCGAGAGAACAGTGGGTCTATTTTGAGCTTTTGCCGCTCGAACGAAATCAAGTCGACGCCTATGCGGCTAAGTGGATGAAGGCAAAGGGCATTAAGGAGGCTGAGAGACTTCAACTATCAAAGATCCTTGAATCTAAATTAGCTGAGGCTCACACCCAGTTTCTCGCGAAAAATCCGATGCAGCTTACAATCCTGCTGTCATTGATAAATAATAGAGGTGCTTCTCTGCCGGAGAAGCGGACGGCCATGTATGACGCTTACATGGATATGTTTTTTAGCCGAGAGTCTGAAAAAAGTAATATAGTGCGAGATAATAGAGAACTGCTGATTGATATTCATCGATATTTAGCCTGGAAATTGCAGACGGCTGCCGAGGGCGGTGAAAACGGCAGTATTGAGCGTGGCGCGCTTCGCCAAATGTTGCTGATATATCTCGACTCGCAAGGTGAGGATACCGGCATAGTCGGCGAATTATTCGATGGAATTATAGAGAGGGTTGGAGCACTGGTCTCCCGTGTTCAGGAGACATACGAATTTGAGGTTCAGCCGTTACGTGAATACTTCGCTGCACGTCATTTATATGAAACCGCGCCCTACTCGCCAGCAGGAGACGAAAAGAACGGCACGAAATTAGATCGCTTCGATGCCCTGATTAAAAATCCTTACTGGCTAAATGTTGCGAGGTTCTACGGCGGATGCTTCAGCAAGGGAGAAATATCCGCACTAGTGGACGAGCTGACGGAGCTTTCCGGAACCAGCTCATTCAGCATTACGAGTCATCCGCGTAGCGTGGCGCTTATGCTTTTGTGCGATTGGGTATTCACCCAATATCAGCCGGCCGTCAGGCGGATTGTAGCATTGGTTGGTCAACATCCTCAACTTCGCCAACTATTGGCAAACGCAGAGGCGGGTGCGGGCGGTTGGTCGTCGCTGCCCGATCGCAGTGGTCGAGCAGAGTTCCTAGATATCCTTTGGGGTAGAATTTCTGCGGCAAAACAAAACGATGAGAAATACGCTCTCGCTTCAGCCATTACTCGAAACTCACCAATCAGAGAGAGAATTGCAAGGTGGGAAGCGTCAAGAGAAAATTTTGACAATCTTAATTGGGCACGGTTGGGTCGTTTGCTTGGCGTGTTCCATTCAGAAGACCTATACGATGGGGCTATATTGGAAGGCGGGTTTGACGAATCAATTGTGATATCTCTTCTTGAAAGTGAACGTTTCGACATATTGGAAAAATTTGCCGAAAAGGCTGCGGTCAATGTAATGCTTAATTCAATCAGATTGCCTGGTTATGTAGGGGCTGATGCGCCGGGGAGAATTGGGTGCATCGCTGCTATGTTGGGGTTCAATCAGTATGCTATTGCTCTGAACGACGAATCTGGGGTGCCACTGAAGCACGCTCTTGATCGACGAAATAGAATGGGCCGATCGGAGAAGCGAAAGCCTGGTGGAGATTGGCGAAATAAAGTCAGCGCAGAAGAGCTGAATGCCTTAGAGGCCTACGATAATTTCCTCAATACCCCAACAACAGTGACCTCCACTACGCTTGAGCCGTGGGTGAAGCTTGTTGAAGCTATGCGTCGAGCTTGGGGCGATAGTCCGGCTATTGATCGCATCGCCTTCATGGCGTCCGGCGTTCGATCAAAAGAAGCGTTGGGCGTTGACTCCGGTTTGAAGGGTGCCCCCAACCTCGTGGCAGTTGCCCGTTTTGTTCGGCTGAAATCCGGTGCGCCGCGTTGGTGGGCAGACCGACTTAGCGAGGAGACGTCTTCGGCAGAGCGTCGGCGCTTACTACTTTTGCTTTGGTTGTGGGCCACACCAAAGACTATTTTGAAGATATCCGAGAGTATCTCGAATGCATTGAACTCTCTGCGCGAGACGGATTGGATTGAACTTTGTCGCGATTATCACTGCCTTGAGGGGCGTCTTAAGGACAAAACTCCTATATTCATTTCTGACATTGAAGTCACATCGATGACCCGTTATGGGGCGCGGTCAGCTATGTTTATGGGGATGAGGGTGGGGCGAAGGGCACAAGTAAAATTTGGGGCTTATATCGCCGATGCCGCAGTCAAGACCGCCGGTAGCCCTGAACTCCAGTTCGCCATGGATACGATCCTGGGATCAAGCCGAAAGGCCGGAGAGTTGCGGTCGAACCTCAATCGCATCGAGTGTCTTTATTCTCGTGGTGCATTGGCTCGTCACCCATTTACCGAAGATCTGGAAATGTCGACATTTATTGCCAAGCGGATATCGGAAGATCCAGAGCGCTACCCTCTGCCTCTTGTGTCACAGGCCGATAGCCATCTGCGATCGTTGTTTGGAGCGTCAGCATCAAAACTTCTAGATGTGGCAAGCCGAGAACGATGGTTCCAGTAGGAGCCAAATCCCCTAAATAAAAGAAACAAATCTGTTGGAAAACGATTTTCCTGCTTCTTTATAATCGTCGGTAAAATTTATTTGCCTCGATATCATAGACGCGCAAATTTGGGTTTGCAGAGTTCTAAGTTAGTCCTACCTAACGGAGCGCGTTTCAAATTGCTGCAATTTTTCAGAATTGCATCCTCTGGACGGCCGGTGATCTGACGAATTTTTTCATGTAGCGCGGCCAGCGTCTGGCGGTGAATCGAGGTTGAATTCTAGTGCCATGGTGGCATTTACAGCCTTTAGATGTCGTGAAGGTCGGGCCATGGCTATATATTCCAGAGTTCTAAATCGGTCTGTTATAAACAGGCGGGCTTAGAGATAGAAGGACGCTAGGCTTGGACGCTCTCTTCTATCCGACGCTATCACTGCCAGGCTCAGCTTGGACTAATCCAAACCTTCTCTTCTTCGATGAGATTGGCGTTATCGCGCCGGATGCGGACCCGCGGGAACTCTTTGACGGTCCTACGCGCATGCTCATCGACTTTGGATTGGTGCGCCCGGTGGAACCACGTCGGTTTGGGCTCGACGACGAAGCAGACGGTCACGTCTTGAGCCACCTGCTCGGCATGGCTCAAGGCCCGCAAAAGCGGAATGAAGTCGCTCGCATTCATCTGGGCAAACTAGCTTACGGACGGTTGTCGTCAGAATTATGTGATCTCAAGCTTCTCTGGCCATCGTACCGAAGCGACTGGTTGGAAGGTCCCGCATGGGTGGTGGAATACGTGATGAGCGTATTCGCAACACGGATGGCGCTGCATCCGCAATTAAACGCATCATTACTGACGAACCAGCGTGCTGCGGAGCGTTTGGTCGCTGGTGTCGCGATGGGGGAACAAACGAGGTGGTCGCGTCGAATGCGAGCGGTGATGCGTCTGCTACCGATCGGACCAGGCGCGGAGATTGCCGAAATAGTGCGCTTCAAAGAAACACATGCGCGGGAATTGCGCTCTTTCCGGAGTCTGATTGAAAGTCTTATTCGGCGTTCGCCGGACGGTGAAGCCGGTGAATTCGACTTTGCGGCTCGGCTGCGACAGGCAGAAATGCTTCGAGATCACCTTGTGGGCGAGGTTTCGGCGATCCGCACAACCGCACCACCACTTCCCATCGCACTATCCATCGCGGGCATGGTCGCTCCACTGGTAGAAGCATCGTACGCTTCGGCAGGAGCAGCGTTAGCTGGAATCGGTTACCTACTGCATACGCGCGGTTCGGCAAGGACACGTGAGCGCACAGCTTATGATGATAAGCTTGTGTATGCTGCTCTTGCCGCGAATTCCTTCGCCCCTCGACGGAGTGACGATATTTTGGCGTAGCCCTCGTGGCTAGAACATCTTGAGTGGGCAGCGTATCCCTTTGATCACTGAGGATGACCGCTGACGGCGCTCGGCGTCTAAGAGTCTGGAATCTGGCGGGGCACCAATGGGGTGACTTTGGGCACCGCAACTCCTTCATTCGCTGTCCTTGGCCGCAAATAGCTTGGGTATCGACAATTTCTCGATCTTACGAACCGCGCGCCAGAACGACCAAGGCACGCCCTCGACCAATTCCATCAGAAACTCTGCGCTCTCGCCTTCAAACTCGGGCACGTTTTCGGCTTCGATGAAGACGCTCCGCGAATTGCCAGGGCCATTTCCTGGCATCTTGAAGCATAAGGTTCTGCTTGTCGGATCCCCACTCCGTTCGCGCATTCGTGTTAGCCGCAGAATTGCCCGGCGATACACTCTCGGCGGGGCGCTCTCAGACTGAGCCATCGACACTGCCTTCCCGAAATCACCGCCCAGATCAGGGCGGGATCGACGCGCGCCAACGCGTCGACCGACGAGTTCCTCCTCGTCACGTACCGCCGTCGATCGCCGACGGATCGTCCGCCCGGACCCCGGGGCGGCGGACTCATACGCGCCAAGAGGAGCCTCGCGCAAATGAATTGTTCTCGAAATGTTCTCACCTCGCCCCTCGCCGCAGTTTCGCCGGCCGAACCCGCGGCGCCCTGGATCGGCGGCAAACGCCACCTTGCAAAGCGCATCTGTCAGATCCTTGCCGATACCCCGCATGACGCCTACTGCGAGCCGTTCACGGGTATGGGCGGTGTGTTCCTGCGCCGCGCCGTTCGACCAGGATTAGAGGTCATAAATGACGTCTCGGGAGACGTCGTCACGCTCTTCCGGGTCCTGAGGAGCCATCCCGAGGCGCTGCTTCGCGAGCTTCGCTGGCGCCCGGCGATGCGAGTCGAATTTGATCGGCTGAAAGGTGCGGCCGCCTACGATCTGACCGACATCGAACGCGCCGCCCGGTTCCTCTATCTCCAGACCTTGGCGTTCGGCGGCAAGGTTCGCGGCAGAAATTTCGGCGTCGACCCGGTGAAGCCGCACAATTTCGACCTTGTTCGCCTAGAGCCGCGTCTGCGCAGGATCCATGACCGTTTGGCCGGGGTGGTGATTGAGAACCTGGATTGGGCGGACTTTATTCCCCGCTATGATCGTCCAGGCACACTGTTCTACCTCGACCCACCCTACTACGGCAGCGAGGATGACTATGGCCGAGAGATCTTCGCCCGTGCCGATTTTCAGCGATTGGCCGACCATCTGGCTCGAATTCAGGGCCAGTTCCTCCTGTCGATAAATGACGTACCCGAGACGCGAACCGTGTTCGCCTGGGCTGAGATTGAGGCGGTCAACACGGTCTATTCGGTCAGCGGAAGCGCACAGGCTGGGCCTGCGAAAGAACTCCTGGTGAGCAGTTCAGGGGTCAGGGCATCGACGCGCCAGCCAAGCCTATTGTGAGAACGCGCGTGGAACAAAGTCCGGGGATATTCCGGGACTTCGGGTCCCGAACCTTGCCATTGTTCGTATGTTGTTCCCATTTTCATCGAAACAAGGGAAGGGGTGCGCGCCCTTAATGCCTTGATTTATAGGGAAGAAATGGCGCACCCGACACGATTCGAACGTGTGACCTTTGCCTTCGGAGGGCAACGCTCTATCCAGCTGAGCTACGGGTGCATCCGCCTTGCGGAAGCGCGGTCTTAGCCGAAAGGCGCGCGGGGCGCAAACGCCTCTGTCAGCCTTTCGCCAGATAGATGAAGCGCACGATGAACAGGGCCGCCAGGACCAGCAGCAGCCAGTCGCTCCGCCGGATCTGGCCCTTCAACAGTTTCAGCAGGGCGTAGCTGGTGATGCCGAAGGCCAGGCCGTTGGCGATCGAGAAGGTCAGCGGAATGGTGATCAGGGTCAGGAAGGCCGGGATGGCCACGCTTGGATCGGCCCAGTCGATCTCCGCCAGCGACCCGATCATCATCGCCCCGACCAGGATCAGGGCCGGGGCCGTGGCGGCGGCCGGGATGGCCTGGACCAAGGGCGCGAAGAACAGGGTGGCCAGGAACAGGAGGCCCACGACCACCGCCGTCAGGCCCGTGCGGCCGCCGGCGGCGACCCCGGCGGCGCTTTCGATATAGCTGACCACCGTGCTGGTGCCCGCCGCCGCCCCGACCATGGTGGCGGCCGAGTCGGCCAGCAGGATGCGGTTGAGGCGCGGGATCGAGCCGTCAGGCGCCACCAGGCCAGCCTTCTTGGTCACCGCCACCAGGGTGCCGACATTGTCGAACAGGTCGACGAACAGGAAGACGAAGATGATCTCGACCATGGCCAGGCCCAGGCCGCCCTTGAGGTCGAAGGCGCCCGCCACGTCCATCTTGAAAGCGGTGGCGGCCAGGGCCTCAAGGCTGTAGCCGCCGGGCGCCAGCCGGCCTAGGCCCAGGGCCCAGCCGGCGGCGGCGGCCAGCAACACGCCGATCAGGATCGCGCCCTTCACCCGCCAGGCCTGCAGGGCGGCGATGGCCAACAGACCCACCAGGGCCACGATCGCCGTCGGGGTGGTCAGGTCGCCCAGGGCCACGGTGGTGGCCGGATCGGCGACGATGATGCCGGCTTCCTTCAGGCCGATGAAGGCGATGAACAGGCCGACCCCGGCCGCGACGGCCGAGAACAGGGGCCGGGGAATGGCCCCGACGATCAGTTGACGGATCCCGGCCACGGTCAGGATCAGGAAGATCACGCCCGACAGGAATACGCAGCCCAGCGCCGTCTCCCAGGGCACGCCCATGCCCTTGACCACGGTGAAAGTGAAATAGGCGTTGAGGCCCATGCCCGGAGCCAGGGCGATCGGATAGTTGGCGATCAGGCCCATCAGGATCGAGCCGAAGCCCGCCGCCAGGCAGGTGGCGGCGGCCACGGCGGCGACCGGCATGCCCGCCTGTCCCAGGATCGCTGGATTGACCACCACGATGTAGGCCATGGTCATGAAGGTGGTGACGCCGGCCAGCACCTCGGTGCGGATGGTCGTGCCCTGTGCTTTCAAGCCGAAGATGCGTTCGAGCAAGGCGTTTCCCCCATGATCTGCCCAGGCCCCAGACTCGGGCGCGTCGGCGCGCGATGCAAGGGGCGTCGAGCGTGCAACCGGGCCCAAGCCTGGTCTATGGTCGCCGCCGACTCACCGACAGCGCCGAAGGACCCCCATGCGCCTGATCCATTGTGCTCCTGATGCTGCTGGCCACGCCGGCCCTGGCCGCCGAACGGCTGGACGCCACCCCGCGCACGGCGGTGATCAGCGCCTTCCCGCCCGAGATGGTGGCGCTGGAGGCGGCGACCACCGGCAAGGTCGAGCATGTGGCCGTGGGCACGCGGTTCATCACCGGCGAGCTGGAGGGTCGCCCCGTGGTGCTGTTCCTCAGCGGCGTCAGCATGGTCAATGCGGCCATGATCACCCAGGCGGCGCTGGATCGCTTCGCGGTCAGCCGGATCGTGTTCTCGGGCGTGGCCGGCGGGGCCGATCCGGACCTGGAGGTCGGCGACGTGGTCGCGCCCGAGCGCTGGGCCCAGTCGTCCGAGATGGCCTATGCTCGCGCGGTCCCCGGCGGGTTCGCGCCGACGACCGGCCTGACCGCCGGACTGCCTAGTTATGAGATGATGTATCCGCGCGCCGTCACCGTGCATCGCGACCCGGCCGTGGCCGAGGAGCGTCTGTGGTTTCCCGTCGACCCGGCCCTTCTCGATCTCGCCAGGACCACGGTTGAAGGGCTTTCGCTGCAGCGCTGCGTCGCCAGCCTGTGCCTGAGCAAGTCGCCGCGGGTGGTGGTCGGCGGGGCCGGGGCCTCGGGGCCGGTCTTCGTCGACAACGCGGCGTTCCGGCAATATGCCCACGCGACCTTCGGCGCGCGGGTGCTCGACATGGAAAGCGCCGCCGTCGCCCAGGCGGCCTATGTCAACGGCGTGCCGTTCATCGCCTTCCGCAGCCTGTCGGACTTGGCCGGCGGCGATCCGGCCGACAACCAGTTCCCGATCTTCGTGCGGCTGGCGGCCGACAATTCCGCGACGGTGGTCCGGGCCTTCGTCAAGGCGCTGCCCTAGGCGACAGCCCGGGCGGCGGCGGACCGCGGGGTCAGGTTCGCAGCGGATCCTTGGCGTTGGGATCGCCATAGGTCAGCGACACGAAGACATCCTCGAGGTCGGGGTCCTCGGTGGCGATGTCCTTGATGTGCAGGCCTTCGGCGCGGACGGCGGCCAGCACCTGCTCGACGCTGGACTGGCCGGTGCGGTACGAGACCGAGAAGGCCCCCGCGCCCCGCAGCTTGGTCTCGAACCCTGGCAGCACCGGCGCGCTGGTCACCGGCGTTTCCGGCGTGACCACTACATTGCGAATATCCATCCGGCTCAGCAGGGTCGCCGTCGGCTCGCAGACCACCACCTCGCCGCGATTGACGATGGCGATCTGGTCGCAGAGTTCCTGGGCTTCTTCCAGATAGTGGGTCGTCAGCACGATGGTCACGCCCAGCTTGTTGAGGCCGGTGACATAGCTCCACAGCTGACGGCGCAACTCGACATCGACCCCGGCGGTCGGCTCGTCGAGGATCAGCACCGGCGGCTGGTGGACCATGGCCTTGGCCACCATCAGGCGGCGCTTCATGCCGCCCGACAGCTGGCGGACATAGGCGTCGGCCTTATCGCCCAGGCCCAGGGCGTTGAGCAGCTCGGTCGTCCGGCGCTCGCTCTTTGGCACGCCATAATAGCCGGCCTGGACGTCGAGCGATTCGCGCGGCGTGAAGAACACGTCGGTCGCCAGCTCCTGGGGCACGACGCCGATGGCGGCGCGGGCGTCGCGCGGCCGCTGGTCGATATCGCGGCCCCAGATCCGCACCGTGCCGCTGGTCTTGCGGGTCAGGCCGGCCAGAATGTTGATGAAGGTCGACTTGCCCGCGCCGTTGGGTCCGAGCAGGCCGAAGATCGATCCGCGCGGCACCTTCAGGTCGATGCCGTTCAAGGCCAGCTTTTCGGGCGAGGTCTTTGTGGCGGGATAGGTCTTGAACAGGCCTTCGGCTTCGATCGCGTAGGCGGGGAGGTCCATGGAACGTCCAGATGCGGCCGGAAGGGCCAGAAGAAGGGGCGCGGCGACGCGGCTTGATTGACGGCGCCGCGACCCGTCGCATAGGTATGCCTGGTTCGCCGCCACGCCAAGGCCGCGCTCTGAATTCGAAGGTTTTCCCAAATGGCGCTCAAGGCCAAGCCCGTGACGCAAGCACCGACCGCACCCACCGCCATGGATGTGACCGTGACCGTGACCGAGATCGGGGCGGGTCCCGCGCCCGAGACCGTGGTGGTCCGCTCGCACCGCATCGCCTGCGAGGGCGTCGGCGGGGCCCTGGGCCATCCGCGCGTCTGGCTGGAAATGGGCGCGGCGGGTTTCGTCGATTGCTCCTATTGCGACCGCCGCTTCGTCGCCGCCACGACCGCCGGCCATGACGAGGATGAACGCCTCGCCCCCGGCGTCTATGAAGGCTCCGGCGGACACTAGGTCGTGACGGAAGCCTCGCGCCGGGCCGAGACCCTCGCCAAGGCCTGGGCCGCCGCCGAGTGGCCGCAGGAAGCGCCGGTGCTGCGGGCAATCGCCATGCCCGCCGACACCAATCCCGAAGGCGACATCTTCGGCGGCTGGGTGCTGTCGCAGATGGACCTGGCGGCGGCGTCGATCGCCTTCCATCGCGCGGCCGGCCGCTGCGCCACGGTCGCCATCGACGGCATGACCTTCATCAGCCCGGTGTTTGTCGGCGACGAGGTCAGCCTGTTCGCCCGGGTCATCCACACC
>NZ_PEGG01000025.1 GCF_002737765.1 Caulobacter sp. B11
CCAGACCGGTCCGCGAGGTGAACAGCGACTCGGCGCGGCGATAGCTGAGGCTGGCGCGGTGGTTGTCGTTGATGTTCCAGTCGAGCTTGGCCGAGTACTTTTCGTCGGTGACCGGCGTCGAGCGCAGGATCGAACCGGCGGCGAAGTCGCTGGCGTAGTTGGTGTCGTAGATGCCGACGATCTGGTCGATCGTGGCCTGGGTCAAGTTGTTGGCGAAGGGCGTCGCGAAGCCCGCGCCGACCGGGCCGGTCCCGGTGACGTCGAGGGTTTCGTACTTCTCGTACGAGCCGGCGAAGAACAGCTTGTCCTTCCAGATCGGGCCCGACAGGAAGCCGCCATAGTTTTTCTGGCTGATCAGGGGCGTTATGCGCTGGTTGCCGATGTGGCGGCCGATCAGGCCTTCATTCAGATAGTTGACGAAGGCCGAACCGTGGAACTGGTTGCCGCCCGAACGCAGGACGATGTTCAAGGCGCCGCCGGTGAAGGAGCCGTTCTCGACGTCGGTCGGGACGGCCGCGACGCTGAACTGCTCGACCGCGTCCAGCGAGATCGGGCCGCGCGCGGTGGGCAGGCCGCCGGTTTCCAGGCCGTAGGGGTCCTGGGCGGCGACGCCGTCAATGGTGATGCGGTTGGTGCGCGGGTTCGAGCCGGCGATCGAGATGCCGCCGTCGTTGCGGACGTTCTGCGAAACCAGGATGTCGCGGCGCGCCAGGTCCCGGACGTCGCGGTTGATCGAGACCACGGCCTCGATCGCGTCGCGATTCAGGACCGTCTTGGGGCCGGTGTCGCCATCGCTCGACGCGGCGGCGGTGACGGTGATGGCTTCAACCTGGTCCGAGGTCAGGTCGACATCGACCCGGGCCGTGTCGGCCAGGCTCAGATACACGCCGCTGATCGTGCGCGGTTCGCGGCTGGCCGACTGAACGGTGATCTCGTAGGGGCCGCCGACGCGCAGGCCGCGGGCGTCGAACGCGCCATTGGCTTCCGAAACGGTGGTGGCGCGCGTGCCCGACGGAACGTGAACGATGGTCACGGCCGCGCCGGCCACGGGGGCGCCGTCAGCGGTCACCGTGCCGCGCATGGCGCTGGTGGTTTCCTGGGCGTGGACGGCGCTGGCGGAGGCCAGCGCCAGCACGGCGAACGCCGAACCGGCAGCGAGTCTTTTCATCGAAATCATTATAAACCCCTCATTATCGGCGTTGTGCGTGTCGAGGCGCGCACGGCGTCCTATCTTGAACCGCTCTTTAGACGCTGTTTTAGAAGCTTTGGTGACGGAATGGACACGATCGCGGATAAAGGCGCAACGATCGGCGCCGTTGCAACACTTTTGGTCAGCGACTTCTTACTTGTGCAGGAGAAAACGGCGTGAAGCAGGGGGTTATCGCAGGCGCGGACGAGGCTCGCGCCTGGAAGCTGACCCTAGTTTTGGTCGGGGTCCTGACGATATTGCGGGTCACGGCGCTGTTCCTGACACCGCTGGAACTGTATCCGGACGAAGCCCAGTACTGGCTTTGGTCCCGCACCCTCGATTTCGGCTATTATTCCAAGCCGCCGATGATCGCCTGGCTGATCTGGCTGACCACGACGGTGGGCGGCGACGCCGAGCCGTGGATCCGGGTCTCGACGCCGCTGCTGAACGGGCTGACGGCTCTGGTGATCTTCCGGATCGCGCAGCGTCTCTACAGCGCCTGGGCTGGCTTGGCGGCGGCGGCGGTGTTCAGCTTGATGCCGGGCGTGCAGCTGTCCTCGGGCGTCATCACCACCGACACGCCCCTGCTGTTGTTCCTGGCCCTGACGATCTGGGCCTATGTGTCACTTCCCGCCGCGGAGGGCCGCCGCAAGCTCCTGGTCGCCGCCGGCATGGGCGCGGCGCTCGGCCTGGCCTTCCTGTCGAAATACGCCGCCGTCTACGCCGTCATCGCCCTCCTGGCCCACGCCGCCCTGTCCCGCGAGGCGCGCCGCGCCTGGACGCCCGCCGCCCTGGGAGCCTTCGTGGCGTTGCTGGCCCTGGTGTTCGCGCCCAACCTGCACTGGAACCTCGAGCACCATTTCAAGACGCTGGAGCACACCGCCGACAACGCCAACTGGGGCTCCAAGCAGCTGTTCAACATCGGCGAACTGGCCGGGTTCATCGGGTCGCAGTTCATGGTCTTCGGACCCCTGCCGTTCGCGGTGCTGATCGGCGGCGGGGGACTGATGATCGCCCGGCGCCGCCTGAAGCCGGCCGACCTCTTGCTGCTGTGCTTCGCCGTCCCGCCGCTGATCGCGGTGGCGGGCGAGGCCTTCGTCTCGCGGGCCAACGCCAACTGGGCGGCCGCGGCCTATGTCGGCGGCTCGGTGCTGGTCGGCGGCTGGATGACCCGTTGGCGGGCGCAACGCTGGCTGATCGCCGGCCTGGCCCCGCAGGCCCTGCTGGCGGCCCTGTTCCTGATCTGGGTGGTCAACCCGCTGATCGCCGAGCGCATGGGCATGGCCAACAGCTTCAAGCGGGCTCGCGGCTGGGACGAGACCGTGCAGGCGATCATCGCCCGGGCCCAGGAAGAGCAGGCCAAGGGCGGGCTGTCGGCCGTGGCGGTCGACGACCGCTTCCTGTTCAATGTCGCGGCCTATTACGGTCGGGACTATTTCGCCGGGCCCGGCGCGCCGCCGCTGCGGATCTGGGTGCATGAGTCCGCGCCGCAGAACCAGGCCGAGACCGAGGCGCCGCTGAACGCGCCCCTGGGACGCAGGGCGCTGATCGCCAGCCTGGAGGGCGTCTATCGCCCCAAGATCGAGCAGGATTTCAAGGCCGAGTCCGGGCTTGAGATCATCCGGGTGCGGCTGGACCACAAACACGTTCGCCGCACCGACCTGTTCATCGCCGAGGGCTTCGCCCCCGTCGCCCGCGACCCCGGGACCGGACGGCCGCCCGAACCCGCCAAGACAGGCGCGACGGCCCCCTAGAGCTTTCCGGGTCAGGTAAAAACATCCGACCCGGAAAGCTCTATCGTCATGTCTTCAGAGCGCGACCTCGAAGGCGGCCTCGGTCTTGGCCTTGACCTCATCGAGGGTGACGCCCGGGGCCAGTTCGATCAGACGCACCGGGGTCTTGCCACGGTTGATCTCGAACACGCCGAGCTCGGTGATCAGCAGGTCGACCACGCCGGCGCCGGTCAGCGGCAGCGAGCAGGCCTTGAGCAGCTTGGGCGCGCCGGACTTCTCGCAATGGTCCATGACCACCACCACCCGCTTGACGCCGGCCACCAGGTCCATGGCCCCGCCCATGCCCTTGACCATCTTGCCGGGCACCATCCAGTTGGCCAGATCGCCCTTTTCCGACACCTGCATGCCGCCCAGGATCGACAGGGCGATATGGCCGCCGCGGATCATGGCGAAGCTGTCGGCCGACGAGAAATACGAGCTGGAGTCCAGTTCGGTGATCGTCTGCTTGCCGGCGTTGATCAGGTCGGCGTCCTCTTCGCCCTCATAGGGGAAGGGACCCATGCCGAGCATGCCGTTTTCGCTCTGCAACGTCACCGACACGCCGTCGGGAATATAGTTGGCCACCAGGGTCGGAATACCGATGCCGAGGTTCACATAGAAGCCGTCGCGGAGTTCGCGCGCGGCGCGGGCGGCCATGTCGTCGCGGGTCCAGGCCATCAGATTTCAACTCCAGCTGCGGCGTTCTCGCCGACGGCTTCGCGCGCGCGGGTGGTGACCCGCTCGATGCGCTTCTCGAACACCGCGCCCTTGACCAGGCGGTCGACATAGATGCCCGGCGTATGGATGCCGTCCTTGTCCAGCTCGCCGATCGCCACGATCGCCTCGACCTCGACCACGCAGGCCTTGCCGGCGGTGGCCATCATCGGGTTGAAGTTACGGGCGGTCTTTCGATAGACGAGGTTGCCCTCGGCGTCGGCCTTCCAGGCCTTGACGATCGACAGGTCGGCGACGAGACCGCGCTCCATCACGTAAAGCTCGCCGTCGAAGTCGCGCACTTCCTTGCCCTCGGCCACCAGGGTGCCGACTCCCGTCTTGGTGAAGAAGGCCGGAATGCCCGCCCCGCCGGCGCGGATCCGCTCGGCCAGCGTGCCCTGCGGATTGAACTCCAGCTCGAGCTCGCCAGATAGGTACAGCTGTTCGAACAGCTTGTTCTCGCCCACATAGGACGAGACCATCTTCTTGATCTGACGGTTCTCCAGCAGGATCCCCAGGCCAAATCCGTCGACGCCGCAATTGTTGGAGACGACCGTGAGATCCTTGACCCCCGTCTCGCGGATCGCCGCGATCAGGTTTTCCGGAATGCCGCACAGGCCAAAGCCTCCGGCCATGATGGTCATGCCATCAAACAACAGACCCGCCAGCGCCTCAGCGGCGGTGGACTTTACCTTGTCGACCATGGTTCCTCCCGGAGCGACGTTCGCCGATTGCTCTGAAGCGTCGGCTGGAGAAATTCAACCCTTGATGAATAAAATTCCGCCAAAGACTTCAAGGACCGGAGCGGGCGCGTGAGTGGCGAGACTATCACTCCCGCCCGCCCAACGGCCACGTCCGGCGTGCTGCTGGTGCTGGCCCATCCCGCACTAGAACGCTCGCGCGCCAACCGCGCCCTGGCCAAGGCGGCCAAGACCCAATCGGGCGTCACGTTTCACGACCTCTATGAGACCTATCCCGATTTCGCGATCGACATCGAGCGCGAGCAGGCCGCCTTGCTGGCCCATGACGTAATCGCCCTGCAGTTTCCGCTCTACTGGTACTCCACGCCCGCCCTGCTCAAGGAGTGGCTGGACCTGGTGTGGCTGCACGGCTTCGCCTACGGGATCGACGGCAACGCCCTGGCCGGCAAGCGCCTGTTCGTGGCCTGCACCACCGGCGGCGGGGCCAAGGCCTATCACGCCCATGGCTATAACCGCTTCTCGATGGACGACTTCCTGCGGCCCTTGGAGCAGACCGCCTATCTGTGCGGCATGGTCTGGGAAACGCCCTTCGTCGTGCACGGCGCCGCGGTCAAGACCGACGAGGCGCTGAAGGCCGAGGCCGACCGCTACCGGGCGCGGGTGGCGTCCCTGCTCGCCCCGGCCGACGCCGAACTGGGAGCCTGAAACATGCAAGCGGTCCTCATCCAGGCGATCGTCTATCTGGGCGCGGCGGTGATCTCGGTGCCGATCGCCAAGCGGCTGGGCCTGGGCTCGGTGCTCGGCTACCTGATCGCCGGCGTCGTCATCGGGCCCTTCGCCCTGTCCCTGGTCGGCCAGCAGGCCGACGTCATGCGCTTCGCCGAGTTCGGCGTGGTCATCCTGCTGTTCCTGATCGGGCTCGAGGTCCGACCCTCGACCCTGTGGGACATGCGCAAGACCATCTTCGGCCTGGGCGGGGCCCAAGTGGTCGGTACAGCCCTGGCGGTGGCCGGGGTGTCGCTGCTGCTGGGCCTGCCCTGGCAGACGGCCCTGGCCGTGGGCCTGGTCCTGGCCATGTCGTCCACCGCCATCGTCCTTCAGACCCTGGACGAGAAGGGCCTGCGCCAAGGGCCCGTGGGCCGGGCGGCCTTCGGGGTGCTGCTGCTGCAAGATCTTGCGGTGATCCCGATGTTCGCCCTACTGCCCCTGCTGGCGACGGTCGCCCCGCCCGCCGTGCACGGCGACGGCGGCCACGGCGCCAGCCTGATCTCGCACCTTCCCGCCTGGGCCCAGGGCCTGGCGGTGCTCGCCGCGGTCGGCGCCGTGGTCGGCGGCGGCCGCTATGTGGTGCGCCCGATCTTCCGCTTCATCGCCGAGGCGCGGCTGCGCGAGATCTTCACCGCCGCCGCCCTGCTGATCGTGGTCGGCGTGGCGGGCCTGATGCAGACCGTCGGCCTGTCGCCGGCCCTGGGAGCCTTCCTGGCCGGGGTGGTGTTGGCCGAAAGTGAGTTCCGCCGCGAGCTCGAAACCGACATTGAACCGTTCCGGGGCCTGCTGCTGGGGCTGTTCTTCATCACGGTCGGGGCCGGCATCGACCTGCGCCTGGTCGCCAGCCAACCGCTGACCCTGATCAGTCTGGTGCTGGGTCTGATGATCCTGAAGTTCCTGGTGATGTTCGGCATCGCCCGGCTGTTCGGGGCCCCCGCCCGCGGCGCGGCGGCGGTGGCCACGGCCCTGGCCCAGGGCGGGGAGTTCGCCTTCGTGCTGCTGACCTTCACGGTCGGGGCCGGGGTGATCGGGGCGACCCTGGCCGCCCTGCTGACCGCCGCCGTCGCGGTCTCCATGGCCCTGACTCCGGTCGCGGTGATCCTCTATGAGCGGATCGCCGAGCGCCTGAACGCCGCCATCCCCGATGTCGAACCCGAGACCGGCGACTTCGACGAGCAGGAACCCGACATCATCATCGCGGGCTTTGGCCGTTTCGGGCAGGTGACGGGTCGCCTCCTGGCCGCCAACGGCTTTCGCTCGACGGTTCTGGACACCGATATCGAACAGATCGAGCTGCTGCGCCGCTTCGGCCGCAGCGTCCACTATGGCGACGCCACGCGGCTGGACCTGCTGCGCCAGGCCGGGGCGGATACGGCCAAGATGCTGATCGTGGCCATCGACGATCGCGAAAAGACAGTCGAACTGGTCGAGACCGCGCGCCGGGCCTTTCCCAACCTGACCATCCTGGCCCGAGCCTGGGATCGCCGTCACGCCTATGACCTGCTGGCCAACGGCGCCGACGCCGTCGAGCGCGAGACCTTCGAGGCGGCGCTGTCGCTGGGCGCGACCGCCTTGCAGAAGCTGGGCTTCCGCGCCCACCGGGCTCACCGCGCCGCCTCGTTCTTCCGCCGCCACGACCGCAAGACCTTCGAGGACCTGCGGCCGATGTGGGGTCAGGAGGAGGCCTATATCCTGGCCTCGCGCGACGCCGCCAAGACCATGGACCGCCTGCTGGCCGCCGACCTGCAGCGCCTGCGGCCCGGCGACGCGGGCGGCGGCTGGGACACGTCCAGCCTCGAGATGGAACTGCGCGAACGGGCCGAGCGCGAGGGCGCGAGCTAGTCGGCCGATCAGCTGGCGTGGATCACACCGCCAGCACCGTCTCGACCCACTGGGGCACGACTTCGCTGGCCGGGCCATAGAGCCGCTCGTCGAAGGCGCGGGCGTTGTCCGAAGGCTGCAGATTGATCTCGCAGGTGCGGATGCCCAGGTCTCGCGCCTGGGCGACGAAGCCCGCGGCCGGATAGACCGATCCGGACGTGCCGATGGCCACGAACAGGTCAGCGGCCTCAACGGCGTCGACAATCCGCTCCATGAACAGCGGCGTCTCACCGAACCAGACCACATGCGGCCGCGCCGTCGCGGTCCTGCCGCAGGCGCCGCAAACCGTGTCGGCCCGCATCGCCTGCCGATCGGGCCAGGTCGCCTGGCAGGCCTGGCAGCGGGTGACCAGCAGCTGGCCGTGCATGTGAACCACCTCGACCGCGCCGCCCTGCTCGTGGAGGCCGTCGACATTCTGGGTGCAGATCATCACCGAGCCGCCCCGCGCACTCATCTCGCGCTGCAGCCGCGCCAGGGCGAAATGGGCGGCGTTCGGCGCCGCGCCCGCCAGATTGGCACGACGGGCATTGTAGAAGGCTCGCACCCTGTCCGGATCCCGGGCGAAGCCCTGGGGCGTGGCGACGTCGTTGAGATCATATTTCGTCCAGACGCCGTCGCGGTCGCGAAAGGTGCCCAGGCCGCTTTCCGCCGAGACGCCGGCCCCGGTCAGCACGAAGATGTTGGATCCCGATCGACCCTGGTCGGACCCCTTCAAACTTGACACTGCCGTCATTTTTAATTTGACCGTTCCGAGCGCATGAGTTGACAGTGTTTAGATAGCCTGGCGGTCCGCGCAGACGAACCCCGGCCTTTTCCCTGGAGGAACCGCCATGACGGACAAGAACATCACCAAGGACGCCATGTACGACGCGGTTGCGCCGGACGACTTCGAGTCGATGCTCGAACTCGACCGCTACAACAACCGCTCCAGCGCGTTCGACAAGATCATTTCCGCGACCCACGATCACTTCTGGGACCCGCTGGACAAGGCCTATATCGACTTCGACGAACCCTTCGACATGGAGAACCAGGCCCTGGTGCCCGAGGATCTCGTGATCGCCCTATCGACCGACTATGTCTCCAACCACCTTAGCGACCCCAAGACCCGCATCCGCTTCATCAACCAGTCGGTGCTGCGCAGCTTCTCATCGATCCTGCACGGCGAGCAGGGCGCGCTGAACCTGTCGGCCAGCCTGTGCCACGTGCTCAAGGACCAGGGCGCGCAGGAATACGCCGCCAATCAGACCCGCGAAGAAGCTCGCCACGTCACGGCCTTCGCCAAATATATCAAGGTCCGCTGGGGCCGCCCGGTCGAGTGCGGCCCGGCCCTGAAGACCCTGCTGGTCGAGATCATCGGCGCCCCCGAGGTCTACAAGAAGATCATCGGCATGCAGATGCTGGTCGAGGGTCTGGCCATGGGCGCCTTCGCCACCTTCTACAACCAGATCAATGATCCGGTCGGCAAGAAGATGCTGCAGCTGGTGATGACCGACGAAGCCTTCCACCACAAGTTCGGCAAGATCTGGGCCGACCGTACGGTGCCCAAGCTGAGCGCCGAAGAGCACGCGATCATCGAGGACTGGGCGGCGCACTGCTTCCAGACCCTGCTTTTCAATCTCGTTTCGCCGCACCAGCAGCTGGATCTCTATGCCGAGTTCGGCCTGGATCCCGACAAGGTCGTCGAGGAGTACGGGAAGATCATGACCGACGACGTTCGTCGCGAGGCCATGAAGGAGCAGACCAACATCTTCCGCGTGCTGGTCAAGACACTGCTGAACGCCGGCATCATCACCGACCGCACCAAGGCCTTCTACGCCATGTACGTCGATATCGACGAACTGCGCGGCGAGGGCGACCGGATGGTCGGCGACGACATCGCCGAGGAGGGCATCCGCCATCTGCAGGCCATCAACTTCCGCGACCGCCCGGTCGCGGCCGTCAGCATCGCCGCCGAATAGTCTCCTCGACTGTCCTGAGACAGCCGCCCGCCAGGAACACTGGCGGGCGGTTTGCGTTTAGGTCGCCTTGGGGCAAGGTTTCCGAATGCGCAATTCCGTCTCGACGTTCCTTGCAGGCCTGCTCCTCGTGACCTGTTCCGGAACGGCCATGGCCGGCGCGAGGCCTCCGGCCAAGCCCGTTTCGCTCGCTTTCTATTCGGGCAAATGGTTCGAGATCTCCCGTACGCCCAATGCCGGCCAACGCGATTGCGAGGCGGCGACCACCCAGTTCACCAGCACGGGCGACGACGCCTTCAAGGTCGTGCAGGTCTGCCGCAAGGGCAGCGCCTCCGGCCCCGCCAAGATCTTCACCACCCGCGGAACGATCCTGACCGGCACGGGCAACGCCAAGTTCTCGATGAGTTTCCTCGGGGGACTCAAAAAGCAGGAATACTGGGTGCTGGACCGCGCCGACGATCAGTCCTGGGCGATCATGGCGACGCCGGGCGGGAACTATGTCTGGCTGCTCGCGCGCCAGGCCGTGATGACCCCAGCGGCCAAGGCCGTCGCCCTGGCCCGGGTCAGGTCCCTGGGCTACGCCAAACTTGAATTCCCCGCCCATCCCGCCAAGTGAGCCGCATGAAAAGCCAGATTCTCTTCCTCGCCGCCGCGAGCCTCCTCCTAGGCGCCTGTGTCGCCGGTCCCAGCGGCAATCCCAACCCGCCCCAGCCGGCCAAGAGCGTCGACCTGGATCGCTATCTCGGCCGCTGGTACGAGGTCGCCCGCTACGACATGCGCTTCGAGAAGGGCTGTGAAGGCGTCACCGCGGAGTACTCGAAGCGGCCCGACGGCCTGATCCGCGTGCTCAACACCTGCCATCAGGGCGCGGTCGACGGGCCGGTCAAGAGCAGCGAGGGCAAGGCCAAGGTCGTCGACGCCGCCACCAACGCCAAGCTGCAGGTCTCGTTCTTCGGTCCGTTCTGGGGCGACTACTGGGTGCTCGACCACGCCGAAGACTACAGCTGGTCGATCGTCGGAGAGGGTTCGGGCAGGTATCTGTGGCTTCTGTCGCGAGAGCGTCCGACCGACGCCGATCGGCCGCCTTGACCGCCCGGGCCAAGGCTCTCGGCTATGACGTGACCCTGCTGCGACCGACCGTCCAAGCCGCTCCAGAGTGATCGCGCGGCTCGGGACTTGATCCCCGAACAAAGCTAGAACAAGATCGACGCATGGACGTCGTGATCGATCTTCGCCCCGTCGCGGCCCCGCGACCACGGATCTGGTGACCCGCGGCGCGCGCGATTCCTGGGGTCCCTCGGCTATGCCCCCTGGCCGAGGTGACCCTGCCCATGGCCGGCGCGCCGACCTGATGGCCCTGGGCCCCAAGGGGGACATCCTGATCGTCGACGGTCAAGTCCGGGCTGGAGGACTTCCGCATCGACCGCAAATGGCCGGAATACGGGCCCTATTGCGACGCCTTCTATTTCGCCGTCTCGCCGCAGTTCCCGGACGGGATCCTGCCGGAAGAACCCGGTCTGATCGTCGCCGATAGTTTCGGCGGGGCGGTGGTGCGCGAGGCGCCCGTGGCGCCCCTCGCCCCGGCGCGTCGCAAGGCGCTGACCCTGGCCTTCGCGCGTCTGGCGGCGATGCGCGCCGCCGGCATGACCGCCGAAGCCCTGTAGCCGGTCCGGTCCCAACGGTCTTTCCTCTATATCGAACGCGGCAAATCGGTTTGGATGGGCCATTGATGACGCGCGGAATCGGGCCTTCTCCATTCCTAAGCCCCGCGTTGGGAAGTTGACGGAGCCCTGATGGTCCGCCCGATCGTTTTCTATCTGCCGCAGTTCCATCCGATCCCGGAGAATGACGCCTGGTGGGGCCCCGGCTTTACGGAATGGACCAACGCCGCCAAGGCCAAGCCGCTGTTCGAGGGTCACTATCAGCCGCACGTGCCGGCTGATCTGGGCTTCTATGACCTGCGGGTTCCCGAAACCCGCGCCGCCCAGGCCGACCTCGCCCGCCGCTACGGTATCGAGGGCTTCTGCTACTATCACTACTGGTTCGGTGATGGCCGACAGCTGCTGGAAAGACCGTTCAACGAGGTCCTGGCCAGCGGCGAGCCCGACTTTCCTTTCTGCCTTTGCTGGGCCAACCAGAGCTGGACCGGCATCTGGCACGGCGCGCCCAATCGCATGCTCATGGAGCAGACCTATCCGGGCGAGGCCGATGACACCGCGCATTTCGAGTATCTGCTGAAAGCGTTTCGTGACCCGCGCTACATCACCGTCGAGGGTCGGCCCCTGATGCTGATCTTCGCCCCCCGGAACCTGCCAGACCCCCTGGCCCACTGCCGGCGCTGGCGCCAGATGGCCGAGGAAGCAGGGCTTCCCGGCCTGCATCTACTGGCCGTCCGCATCGTCGCCGATGACTGGGACGCGGCCGCCGCGGGCTTCGACGGCTCCGTCGAGGTCCGCACGCCCCTGGTCTTTTCACGCAATCCCGCCTTTGTCGGCGTCAAGATCATCGACCACCGCAAGATGGTCGACCTGGAGTTCCGAGCCTCACCCGTCGCGCACAAGCAGTATCCCTGCGTCGGCCACACCTGGGACAA
>NZ_PEGG01000026.1 GCF_002737765.1 Caulobacter sp. B11
CGGGCCGACACAGGCCCGCGCGCCACAAGGATATCAGGTCGCGAGCGCGCCTGTCAGCCGGTCCAGCAAAAGACGCCCGGCCCGTGTGGCGCGCAGCCGGTCGGGATCGTCGGCGAGCAGGCCCAGTTCGACATGGCGGCGAACCTTGTCGGCCCCGGCCGACAGGCCCAGGACCGCCACCTCTGAGAAGGCCACGCCCGCATCGATCCTCAGGCCCAGCAGCAGCCGCTCCTCGGCCGCCTCGATCGGGCTCAGGATCTCGCGCGTGAAGCCGACGCCGGTGTCGGCCACGGCGGTCACATAGTCGGCGATCTTGCGGTGGGCGGTGGTGGCGACACGGCCTTCGGCCAGGCTCAGCCGGCCGTGGGCCCCGGGACCGACGCCGACATAGTCGACGCCGCGCCAGTAAACGAGATTATGCCGCGAGCGCGCCGCCTCGCCCCGGGCGTGATTGGACACCTCATAGGCGTCGAAGCCTGCGGCCTCGAGCACCGCCTGGGTGGTCTCGAACAGGGTTGTCGCCTGGTCCTCGTCGGCGACGATCAGGCGGCCGCGTTCCACGGCCCGATCAAAGGCCGTTCCGGCCTCGATGGTCAGCTGATAGGGCGAGACGTGTTCGGGACCATAGGTCAGGGCCTCGGCCAGCTCGGCCGCCCAGGCCTCGGGGGTTTGGCCGGGTCGGGCATAGATCAGGTCGATCGACAGGCGCGGGAAGGCGCGGGCGGCGGTGGCGATGGCCCGTCGGGCCGAGCCGGCGTCGTGATTGCGGCCCAGCAGGGCCAGGGCCGCGTCATCCAGGGCCTGGACCCCCAGGGACAGCCGCGCCACCCCGGCGGCCGCCAGAGCGTCGAAGCGGGCGGTCTCGGCGTCGGTGGGATTGGCCTCCAGGCTGATCTCCAGGTCGGCGACCGGGCTCCACAGGCCTTTGGCCGTGTCGATCACCCGGGCGACCTGGGCCGGATCCATCAGGGACGGCGTGCCGCCGCCGAAGAAGATCGACACCAGGGCCCGCGGTCCGGTCAGGGCCCGCTGGGCGATCAGGTCGGCGACGATGGCGTCGGCCAGGCCCGCCTGCTCGGCGGTCCGCCCCCGGTCGCGCACCACGTTGAAGTCGCAATAGGGACAGATCCGGGCGCAATAGGGCCAGTGAACATAGACGCCCAAGGGGGGCAGGTGGGTCGGATCACCCAAACAGCGCCGCCTTCAGCTTCTCGAACGCCTGGGCGCGGTGGCTCATGGCGTCCTTCGCGGCCGGCTCCATCTCGCCGAAGGTTTGGTCGAAGCCGGTGGGGACGAAGATCGGGTCATAGCCGAACCCCCGGTCGCCGCGCGGCGGGAAAGTCAGGGTGCCGTGCACCTCGCCCTGCACCACCACCGCCGGGCCGCCCTTGGGCCAGGCCACGGCCAGGGCGCAGGTGAACCAGGCGGTGCGGTCGTCCGAGCCGGATTCCTCCACCCGTTCGGCGACCTTCGCCATGGCCTCGGTGAAATCCTTGTCGGGACCGGCCCAGCGGGCCGAATAGATGCCGGGCGAACCGTCCAGGGCCGTCACCGACAGGCCGGAATCGTCGGCCAGGGCGATCTGGCCCGACAACTCGGCCGCATGGCGCGCCTTGAGCAGGGCGTTGCCGACAAAGGTGCTCTCGGTCTCGTCCGGTTCGGGCAGGCCCAGGGCGCCGGCCGCCAGCACCTCGAATCGCCCGTCGAGAAGCGCCGCCAGTTCGCGGGCCTTGCCGGGATTGTGCGTGGCAGCGACGATTTTCAGGCCGGGGCTGAGGGTCAGGGACATGGGCGGCTCCGTCGGCTAGGGGCGGGTCTGTGCGCCTGTAGTCTCCCATGTCGCTCCGAGTCCGCAAGGCGTCTGTCGCCCGATCAGCGTCTTGGGCGGAGATCCTGGCGCGACTGAGTGATTTCGTCGCACGCCCCGGGCCGACCACCGCGCCGCCGAGTCGGGAAAGCCCAAGCTTGCAAGGGATCGGCGATTCCAGGGGCCGCAATCTGGGCGGGACGGGGTCTGGAGGTCCCGATCATTGCGAAAGTTTAATATCGAAAATCGATATGTAACATTGCCGTAGGCCGAATCAAAAACTAATTTGCAGGTAGGGTTGGAGGCTTCGCTTCGACCTCTGTCCCGCCCGAAAGATCCACGATGTCGCCCGCTCGCCTGATCCGCATCTTTGACGCCGTCGCCACCCGCCTGGCGACGCTCGTGTTGATCGCCGGTCTGCCGATCGCGGCCGTGACCTTCGCGATTCAGTCGTTCTAGGCGACCCGCTTTGACGACTCGCGCCGAACCGGCGCATGTTTGGCCATCGGATTGGGGAAACTTCGCTATGCGGGCCTTGGGGCCAGGCTCGGTATCGAGCTTCCTGAAGATCGCGCTCGACGTCATCTATGTGGCGCTGTGGGTCTGGATCGGCCTGCTGTCGGTCGTGTCGCTCGTCGTGCTGCTGATGAGCTTCAATCCCGAGTTGCTGGCCAACCGGCTGCACATCAATGGCAATGTCGACGAGTTGACCGGCAACGGCCCGCTTCTGGCCGCCGCCCTGGCGGGCTGGGCGCTGATGTCCGGCGGCTGGATGGCCATCGTCGAGCGGCTGCGCAAGATCTTCGGCACCCTGAGCGCCGGCGACCCCTTCCACCCCGACAATGTCCGCCGCCTGCGCCTGGTCGGCATGATCCTGGTGGGGCTGGAGATCGGACGCTATGTCTTCGCTAGCGTCGCCCACGCCATCGCCAAGGACGTCAAGGTGATCGACGGCTCCTTCACCCTCAACACCTGGTTCTCGGTGCTGGTGGTGTTCGTGCTGGCCGAGGTCTTCCGCGAGGGCGCCCGCCTTCGCCGCGAAGCCGAACTGACCATCTGAGCCACGCGGAGACACCGACCCCATGCCCATCCGCGTCAATCTCGACCGCATCCTGCTGGAACGCCGGATGTCGCTGACCGAACTGTCCGACCGGGTCGGGGTGACGATCGCCAACCTGTCGATCCTCAAGACCGGCAAGGCCCGCGCCGTGCGCTTCTCGACCCTCGACGCCCTGTGTCGCGAACTGGGCTGCCAGCCCGGCGACCTGGTGGAATACGAGGCCGGCCCGCCGAGCGCGGTCGAGGACTAGAACTAGAAGGGATTCCCTCTCCCGCCGGGGAGAGGGAAGGGACGCCTATTTCGCCACGGCCGCGCGCTGGATCGCGAACAGTTCGTTGATGCCCTTGTCGGCCAGGGCGAACAGGGTGTCGAACTCGCCGCGGGTGAAGCCGCGCTTCTCGCCGGTGGCCTGGATCTCGACGATGTCGCCGGTCCCGGTCAGGACGAAATTGCTGTCGGCCTCGGCCTGGCTGTCTTCTTCATAGTCGAGGTCAAGCACCGGCAGGTCCTTGAACACGCCGCACGAGACGGCGGCCACCTGGCCCAAGATCGGGTCGGCCTTGAGCACGCCCTCTTCGAGCAGGTAGTTGGTGGCCAGGCGCAGGGCGACCCAGGCGCCGGTGATGGCGGCGGTGCGGGTGCCGCCGTCGGCCTGGATGACGTCGCAGTCGAGGCTGATCTGCCGCTCGCCGAGGACCTTCATGTCGACCACGGCGCGCAAGCTGCGGCCGATCAGGCGCTGGATCTCCTGGGTTCGACCCGACTGCTTGCCCTGGGCGGCCTCGCGGCGGCCGCGGGTGTGGGTGGCGCGGGCAGCATGCCGTATTCGGCGGTGACCCAGCCGGCGCCCTTGTTGCGCATCCAGCCGGGGACATTTTCCTCGACCGTGGCGGTGACCAGCACCTTGGTATGGCCAAAGCCGATCAGGCAGGATCCCTCGGCGTAACGATTGACGCCGGTCTCCAGCGTGACGGCGCGCAGTTGGTCGGGGGCGCGTTCGGACGGGCGCATGGATTACTCCGGGGCTTTGCGTGATAGGATTAGGCCGCTTATCCTATGTCAGTCGGGGTCGTCCAACTCCGTCGCAATCGGGCGGACACTCTGTCCGTCGCCTCTGAAGGCGTCATGACGCAACTGTTCACGGGTTTTTCCGCGCAGACCCCCAGTCTCACCGACCTGGATTCGCGCGCCCGCGACATTTTCCGGCGCGTTGTGGAGTCGTATCTGGAGACCGGCGAGCCGGTCGGATCGCGGACCATTTCGCGCGGCGGGGTCCAGCTGTCGCCGGCCTCGATCCGCAACACCATGCAGGACCTCGCCCAACTGGGCCTGCTCAACGCGCCTCATTCCAGCGCCGGCCGCATTCCCACCCACGCGGGCCTGCGGATGTTCGTCGACGGCCTGCTCGAGGTCGGCGACCTCGGCGAGGAAGAGCGGCGAACCATCGAGTCGCGGCTGTTCGCCCATGGTCGCTCGTTCGAGGAGGCGCTGGGCGAGGCCAGCGCCATCCTGTCTGGCCTGGCCGGCGGAGCGGGCATCGTCGTCACCCCGGTGCGCGAGGGCGGCGTCAAGCATGTCGAGTTCGTCGCCCTGGGCGCCGACCAGGCCCTGGCGATCATGGTCTTCGACGATGGCACGGTCGAGAACCGCCTGATGCACAAGGCCGCTGGCGTCACGCCCTCGTCGCTGCAGGAGGCCTCCAACTTTCTCAATGCCCGCCTGCGCGGCCGCACCCTGAACGAGACCAAGGCCGAGATGGCCGCCGAGCTGGACAAGGCGAGGCTCGAGCTGGACGCCACCGCGGCCCGGCTGGTCGAGGACGGTCTGGCCGCCTGGGGCGGGGGCGAGGACGCCGAGCGGGCCCTGATCGTGCGCGGCCGCGGCAACCTGCTGGCCGACCCCAGCGCCCGCGAGGATCTCGAGCGCGTGCGGCTTCTGTTCGACGACCTGGAGCAGAAGGGCCAGCTGATCGGCCTGCTCGACGACGTCCGCGAGGCCGAGGGCGTGCGCATTTTCATTGGGGCCGAAACACGACTCTTTTCGCTTTCGGGTTCCTCCGTGATCGCGGCGCCCTATATGACGGGCCGACAGAAGGTCTTGGGCGCGATCGGCGTGATCGGACCCACACGGCTCAACTATGCCCGGGTGATCCCGCTGGTGGACTATACCGCCCGCGTGCTCGGCCGGATGATGGACGGATAAGGACAGTAGCGAAATGACCGACGACCAGACGCCGACGGAAGACGTCAATCTGGAAGCCGATGACGCGGCTCAGGAGATCGAGACCCTCAAGCTGGAGGTGGCGGCCCTGCGCGACCAGGCGCTGCGCTTCGCCGCCGAGGCGGAGAACACCAAGCGTCGGGCCGAGCGCGAATCCAACGACGCCCGCGCCTTCGCCATCCAGAAGTTCGCCCGCGACCTGCTGGGCGCGGCCGACAATCTGGCCCGCGCCACGGCCATGAGCCCGCGCGACTCCCAGGACCCGGCGGTGACCAACTACATCATCGGCGTGGAAATGACCGAGAAGGAGCTTCTGGCGGCCTTCGAGCGCAACGGCCTGCGCAAGGTCGAGCCGAACAAGGGCGAGAAGTTCGATCCCCATCTGCACCAGGCGGTGATGGAGCAGCCCTCGACCGAGATCGCCGCTGGCGGCGTGCTGCAGGTCCTTCAGGCCGGCTACGAGCTGATGGGTCGCCTGATTCGTCCGGCCATGGTGGCGGTCGCCGCCAAGGGCTCGACCGGGCCTTCGGCCGGAGAGCCGGCGGCCAATCCCTATGCCAGCGCGGGCGGCGAGGACGCCGGCGGCGCCGTCGACACCAAGGCCTGAGCCTTCAGGTCCCGCGCCTTGTCGGCGCGGGACCACAGGCGCTCATGGATGTTGAAGGTCACGGTCTGAACCAGCGGTTCGACCAGGCCCACGGCCAGGGCCACCCGCCAGTCGCGGGTCAGGGCGTAGGTCACGGCGACCGCCACGGTGAGGTGCATGGAGGCGTAGGTTAGGGTCTTGAGCGCCAAGCGCATGACTTTGGTCCCTAGTTGAGAATCATTCTCAATAACTAGGCGCCATTTCCCTGTTCGCAAGCCCTCGCCCCTCTTCCCCAGCCGTGCGATTTCGATAATGTCGCAGGTCCATTCACAACGGGACCGTGCGCGACGATTCTTCATCGACGGCGGTTTCGGGATCTGGACCTGGATATGAAGCTTACCATCGAGCGGGCGGCGTTGCTGAAGGCGCTGGGGCATGTGCAAAGCGTCGTCGAGCGGCGCAACACCATCCCGATCCTGTCGAACATCCTGCTGTCAGCCGAGGGCGAAACCCTGAGCTTCTCGGCGACCGACCTGGACATGGAAATCATCGACGAGGGCCTGGCCCAGATCGACCAGCCAGGCCAGATCACCGCCCCGGCCCATACCCTGTACGAGATCGTCCGCAAGCTGCCCGACGGGGCCGACGTGTCGCTGAGTTTCAGCGGCGATGATCCGCGCCTGGTGATCTCGGCCGGCCGTTCGCGCTTCAACCTGCCGGTGCTGCCGGCCGGCGATTTTCCGGTGATGAGCGGCGACGGGCTGTCGAGCCGCATCTCGGTCGACACCAACGAGCTGATCCGGCTGATCGACAAGACCCGTTTCGCGATCTCGACCGAAGAGACCCGCTACTATCTGAACGGTCTCTATCTCCACACCGTCAATGACGGCGGCGAGGTCAAGTTGCGGGCCGTGGCCACCGACGGCCACCGCCTGGCCCTGGCCGAGATGGCCGCCCCCGAGGGCGCCGCCGGCCTGCCGGGTATCATCGTGCCGCGCAAGACCATCCAGGAGGCCCGCCGCCTGATGGAATCGGCCGGCGAGCAGGTCGACCTGCAGATCAGCGCCCAGAAGGTGCGCTTCGAGTTCGGCCAGGCGGCCCTGACCTCCAAGGTCATCGACGGCGCCTTCCCCGACTATCTCCGCGTCATCCCGCGCGACAACGCCAAGATTCTGACCCTCGACAACGACCTTTTCGCCAAGGCTGTCGACCGGGTGGCCACCATCTCGGCCGAGAAAAGCCGCTCGGTGAAGCTGGCCATCGAGCCGGGCCGCATCACCCTGACCGTGCGCAACATGGAAGCCGGCCAGGCCGTCGAAGAGGTCGAGGTCGATTACGACGGCGAACCCTTCGAGATCGGCTTCAACGCCCGCTACCTGCTCGACGTCTGCGGCCAGATCGGCGGCCCGATCGCCGAGTTCCGCTTCGCCGATCCGGCCAGCCCGACCCTGGTGGTCGATCCGACCGATCCGGGCGTGAAGTACGTGCTGATGCCGCTGCGGGTCTGATCTGTCGCATCGATGACCCACGGTCTGCGTGAAGACCTGTTCGTCGCGCTGTTTGACAACATGATCGCCCTCTGGGACGCGACCGATTTTGACGGCTGCGTGACCTGGTTCGACCGCTTCCAGCGGGTCGAGTCGGCGTTCGGATCGGTCGAGCACCGTATCGATCTGGTCACCATGAACTACGCCGTCTATCGGGCGATCGCGCCGGACGCCGGTTTCGATGGCCCGGTTCGGGTCCTGGTCGACCGCGATGCGGCGCGGGCGATCTTTCAGGCCAACCTGATGCGCGTGGTGATGGGCGCGGCCGGGGTTTGGCAGGCGGACAATCTGCAGATCGCCAGACGCTATTTCACCTAGCCGCCCGACTTGCCCACGGCGCCGCCCATGCTAAGGTCCGTTGCATAAAAAAACGGGAGAGAGACGCATGGCCAAGCTCAACTATCTGACCGTCGGGTCGAACCTTCTACGACGCGCTGCTGGCCACGATCGGCATGACCCCGGCTCACGAGCACGCCTCGGGCGGTCGTCTGTATCGCGGCGCCGGCACCGGGATGTTCGGGTGCTGGGGCCCTATGACGGCAATCCGGCCTGTGTCGGCAACGGCATGATGGGCGGATTCAATTTCGACACCCGCGAGGAGGTCGACGCCTTCCATGCCAAGGCGATGGAACTGGGAGCCACCGACGACGGCGCGCCGGGCGAGCGTATGCCGGGCGTCTATTTCGCCTATTTCCGCGACCTCGATGGCAACAAGCTGTGCGGCTATAAGTTCGGCTGACACAGCGCGATCGGGGTGGGCGGCGCTCCATCCCCGGCGTCGCCGGATCGATATCCAGCCAGATCATGGGGTTGCGGAACCGTCGAGCCTGGCAAGCCTCGACGCTGAGGCTGACGCCCGCTCTATCGCACCTGACGGCACGGGAACGGCGTCCCCCGTCGCCTGAAGCGGCGGCGCCATGTCCGCAGGGTCGTTCCTTTGCCGGGGGCGGCTCAAAAACCCCCGCCGCGCCTCGCCTTCGTCGCTCGAAAGCATGACTTGCCTCATGACTTGCGCGGCCAGCGCCGCTAGCCTGAATCCGAACGTGGGAGGGGCGGAGCGATGATCGCGCGATCGGCGGCCTGGAGCGGGTCATGACGGATGTGGCGATCGTCCTGGAGACCTCGCCCAGCGTGGCGATCGCCCTGCGCCACGCGCCGCTTGGCATCGCCATTTTCGACAATCAGATGCGCTACCTGGCGGCCTCGCGCCAATACCTGACCGACCAGGGCCTGCCGCCCGACCTCTCGCTGGTCGGGCGCCGCCACTACGAGGTTTTCCCCGAGATCCCGCAATATTGGCGCGACTGCCACGCCCGCGTCCTGGCCGAGGGCGTCGAGCTGCGCGGCGATGAGGGCGACCGCTATGTCGACCGCAACGGCCGGGTCGAATGGATCCGCTGGTCGATGGCCCCGTGGCGGGCTGACGACGGCGGTGTCGGTGGGCTGGTGCTCTATACCGAGGTGGTCACGGCCGGGGTCGAGGCCCGGATGCGGCTGGAGGCGGCCGAGGCCCGCTATCGCGCCGTGTTTGACCAGGCGGCCATGGGCGTAGCCCGGGTGTCGGGCGACGGTCTGTTCCTCGAGATGAACGACCGCTTCTGCGCCATCGTCCGGCGCGACCGCGACGCCTTACTGGCCGGACGGTTCCGCGATCTGGTGCGGGAGGAGGACCGGCCCGCAGCCGTCGATCAGGCCCGGGCGCTGCTGGACGGCGAGCTGGACAGCTTCGTCGCCGAGCGCCAGGTCGTGTCGGGCGCCGACGGGACGCTGATCTGGATTCACCTGACGATCTCGCGCGTCCAGTCGGGCGATGAGCCAGCCTATCTGGTGATCATTGTTTCCGACATCACCGCCCGCAAGCAGGCCGAGTTCGAGCAGCAGCATTATCAGGGCCAACTGCGCCTGCTGATCAACGAGCTGAACCACCGGGTGAAGAACACCCTGGCGACGGTGCAGTCGATGGCCGCCCAGACCCTGAAGACCGAGCGGGATCCGGAGACGGCCTTCCAGAAGTTTGAGGCTCGGCTGATGGGGCTGTCGCAGGTGCATGACGTCCTGACCCGCGAGAGCTGGCACGGGGCGGATCTCGGCGACGTGGCCGAACGCGCCCTGGCGCCGTTCACCGAGGCGGCCGGTCGGATGCACATCGACGGCCCCCCTGTCTGGCTGGCGCCCAACGGCGCCCTGACCATGGCCCTGATCTTCCACGAACTGGCGACCAACGCCCTGAAATACGGGGCCCTGTCGACCGCCGCCGGTTCGGTGAGCTTGACCTGGACCTATGACGCCCAGACCCGGACCCTGGCCCTGACCTGGACGGAAACGGGCGGTCCGCCCGTGACCCCGCCGACCCGTCGGGGCTTCGGCTCGCGGCTGATCGAGCGCAGTCTGCGCGGCGAACTGAAGGGGGCGGCGAGCATGGACTATCGCCCCGAAGGTCTGGTCTGCGCCATGCGGGCCAGCCTGTCGGACCCGGTGGAACCCCTTGCGCCGACCGTTCCGCAGACGTAACTCCGGCCCATGACCATCCCCCGGGCCAAGATCTGCGGACTGTCGACGCCCGAAGCGGTGAACGCCGCCGTGGCGGGCGGCGCGGCCTATCTGGGCTTCGTGTTCTTCGACCGGAGCCCGCGCAATCTGTCCCCCGAGGCCGCCGGCCGTTTGGTCGAGCCGATCCGCGGCGGTCCCATCAAGACGGTGGCCGTGACGGTGGACCCCGACGATGCTCTGATCGATCGTCTGATGGCGACGATGAAGCCTGATCTGATCCAGGTCCACGGCAAGGAAACCCCTTCGCGGGTCGGGCAGATCGTCGCCCGCTCGGGGTTGGGGTGATCAAGGCCTTTTCCGTCTCGTCGCCGGACGATGTCGACCAGGCTCGCGCCTTCGAGACGGTGGCCGAGCAATTCCTGTTCGACGCCCGGCCCGTCGAGGGCTCGGTCCTGCCCGGCGGCACCGGGGCTCGCTTCGACTGGACGCTTCTGGCGGACCGGCGTTTCGCCCGGCCGCACTTCCTGGCCGGCGGCCTGGACCCTTGGAACGTGGCCGAGGCCTTGCGGGTGTCGCGGGCTCCGCTGGTGGACGTTTCCTCTGGCGTGGAGCGCGGTCCCGGCCTAAAGGACCCGGCTCTGATCACGGCGTTCCTCGACGCCGTCAAACGCGTGTAGCTCTGCCCAGCCTTTGGATGATCTCGTGAACGCCCCTTCAAAGCCCAACGACTATTCGGCCTATCCCGACGCGGAAGGCCGCTTCGGCGGCTTTGGCGGTCGCTATGTGCCCGAGACCCTGATGCCGCTGGTCCTGGAGTTGGACAAGGCCTATGCCGCCGCCAAGGCCGATCCGGCGTTCCAGGAGCAGCTGACGAGCTTCAACACCCACTATGCTGGTCGGCCCAGCCCGATGTATTTCGCCGAGCGGCTGACCGAGCATTTCGGCGGGGCCAAGATCTATTTCAAGCGCGACGAGCTGAACCACACCGGCTCGCACAAGATCAACAACGCCCTGGGCCAGATCCTGCTGGCCATGCGCATGGGCCGGACGCGGATCATCGCCGAGACCGGGGCCGGCCAGCACGGCGTTGCCACCGCCACGGTCTGCGCCCGTTTCGGCCTGCCCTGCGTCGTCTATATGGGCGCCACCGACGTCGAGCGTCAGAAGCCCAATGTCTTCCGCATGAACCTGTTGGGCGCCGAAGTGCGCCCGGTGACCTCGGGGACGGGCACCCTGAAGGACGCCATGAACGAGGCCATGCGCGATTGGGTCACCAACGTGCACGACACCTATTACCTGATCGGCACGGCGGCCGGCATGCACCCCTATCCGATGATGGTCCGCGACTTCCAGAGCGTGATCGGCATCGAGGCCCGCCAGCAGATCCTCGAGATGGAAGGTCGGCTTCCCGACGCCGTCCTGGCCTGCATCGGCGGCGGCTCCAACGCCATCGGCCTGTTCCATCCGTTCCTGGCCGACGAGAGCGTGCGCCTGATCGGCGTCGAGGCGGCCGGCCACGGGGTCGACACCGACAAGCACGCCGCCTCCCTGACCGGCGGCCGCCCCGGCGTGCTGCACGGCAACCGCACCTATCTGCTGCAGGATGACGACGGCCAGATCATCGACGCCCACTCGATTTCCGCCGGGCTCGACTATCCGGGCATCGGCCCCGAGCACGCCTTCCTGCACGAGATCGGCCGCGCCGAATATATCTCGACCACCGACCGGGAGGCGCTGGACGCCTTCATGCTGTGCTCGCAGCTGGAAGGTATCATCCCGGCGCTCGAACCGGCCCACGCCCTGGCCCGGGTCGGCGAGATCGCTCAGGAGCTGGGCAAGGGCAAGATCGTGGTGATGAATCTCTGCGGTCGCGGCGACAAGGACATCTTCACGGTGGCCGAAGCCCTCGGGCGCAAGATCTAGGATCGACCAGACGTGACCAAGGACCGTATTGACCGTCGCTTCGCGGCGCTGAAGGCCGAGAACCGCGCCGGCTTCGTGACCTATGTGATGGCCGGCGATCCCGACGCCGCCACGACCCTGAGCGTGCTCAAGGGCCTGCCGGGCGCCGGCGCCGACCTGATCGAGCTGGGCTTTCCCTTCTCCGATCCGATGGCCGAGGGCCCGACCATCCAGCGCGCCGCCCAGCGCGGCCTGAAGTCCGGCATGACCCTGCAGGGCACGCTTGACCTGGTCGCGGCCTTCCGCGAGGGCGACCAGGACACCCCGGTCATCCTGATGGGCTATCTCAATCCGGTGCTCAACCGGGGCTTTGAAAGCTTCGCCGTCGCCGCCGCCAAGGCCGGGGTCGATGGCCTGATCATCGTCGACTGTCCGCCCGAGGAGGCCGATCCGCTGTCGGACGCCCTGGAGGCCGAACAGATTTCCCTGATCCGCCTGGCCGCCCCGACCACCGATGATGCGCGCCTGCCGATGGTGGTGCGCCGCACCTCCGGCTTCCTCTACTATGTCTCGGTGGCCGGGGTGACCGGGGTGAAGTCGGCTGATCCGGCCGAGGTGGCGCTGGCCGTGGCGCGGCTGCGAGCGGCGTCGGGCCTGCCGGTGGCGGTGGGCTTTGGCATCCGCACCCCCGACCAGGCCGCCGCCGTCGCCCGGGTGGCCGACGCCGCCGTGGTCGGCTCGGCGCTGGTGGATGAAATCGAGTCCGCGGCGCGGTTGAACGAAAACGTGACCGAGAAGGTTCTTTCCAAGGCGTCGGAGCTGGCTAAGGCTGTGCGATCGGCGCGAGTCGGAACGGCGTGAGGCTCTGAAGGCGATGGCGATGGCTGAACCCAAGGTCCGAAAAAGGGCGACAAGACCAAGGCCGCGGCCGAGGGCCGACGTGGCGGCGGCTGGCTGTCCCGCATCGCCCCCGGCGTTCGCGGCGCCTTCAGCAAGCGCGAGACGCCCGAGAACCTCTGGGTTAAGTGCCCCGACACCGGCGAGATGATCTTTCGCCCCGACCTGGAGGCGGCCCTGTGGGTCACCCCCGCCGGCCGGCACATGCGCATCGGCCCCGAGGCCCGCTTCAAGTTCACCTTCGATGACGCTGTCTATGAGCAGCTGCCGACCCCGTCGGTGGTCGAGGACCCGCTGAACTTCTCGGACGGCAAGCCCTACAAGGAACGCCTGGCCGCCGCCCGCAAGGCGACCGGCGAGCAGGACGCCATGGCCATCGCCTTTGGCGTGGTCGGCGGCGCGCCCGCCGTGGTGCTGGTCCAGGACTTCGCCTTCATGGGCGGTTCGCTGGGCATGGCCGCCGGCGAGGGCTTTGTCGCCGCGGCCAAGGCCGCCCAGGAACGCCAGGTTCCCCTGGTGGTGTTCACCGCCGCCGGCGGCGCCCGCATGCAGGAGGGGGCCCTGTCCCTGATGCAGATGGCCCGCACGACCCTGGCCATCAACGAGATGAAGGACGCCGGCCTGCCCTATGTCGTGGTCCTCACCGACCCGACCACCGGCGGCGTCACGGCCTCCTATGCCATGCTGGGCGACGTCCATCTGGCCGAGCCGGGGGCCCTGATCGGCTTCGCCGGTCCGCGCGTCATCGAGCAGACCATTCGCGAGACCCTGCCGCCGGGCTTCCAGCGCGCGGAATATCTGGTGGAAAAGGGCATGGTTGACCGGGTCACCCCGCGCAAGGACCTGCCGGCGGTGCTGGGCTCGATCCTCAAGACCCTGATGATGGGCCGGGCCCTGAGGGCCGCCTAGGCATCGGCTGGACGCCTCCCCGGGGGCGGCTGGCGTGACCGCGTCGATCCCCCTCCGGCCGAGGGGGAGGATCTTGAGCTTTGAATGACCGACCAACTTCGCGTCCATGACGCCGCCCTGGCGCGGCTGCAGGCCCTGCACCCCAAGCTGATCGACCTTTCGCTGGAGCGAATGCTGCGGCTGTGCGCGGCCCTGGACCATCCGCAGGATCGCCTGCCGCCGGTGATCCATGTGGCCGGGACCAACGGCAAAGGCTCGACCGTGGCCTATCTGCGGGCCATGGCCGAGGCGGCCGGGCTCAGGGTCCACGTCTTCACCTCGCCGCATCTGGTGCGGTTCGCCGAGCGGATCCGTCTGGCCGGAACCCTGATCACCGACGATCAGCTGGCGCGGGTGCTCGAGCGGGTCGAGGCGGCCAATGCCGGACTGCCGATCACCTTTTTCGAGATCACCACCGCCGCCGCCCTGGTCGCTTTCGCCGAGACGCCGGCCGATCTGTGCATCATCGAGGTCGGCCTCGGCGGGGTGCTCGACGCCACCAATGTCGTCACCCCGGCGGTCAGCGTCATCGCTCCGGTCGACATCGACCATCGTGAGTTTCTGGGCGATACCCTGGACCTGATCGCCGCCGAGAAGGCCGGGATTATCAAGCCCGGCGCCCCTGTGGTCAGCGCCCGGCAGCAGGAAGCCGCCGAGGCGGTCATCGAGGCCGCCGTGTCGCGGGCCGGTGTCGCCCTGACCCTGATGGGCCGCGACTTCGACGCCTGGGGCGAGCGGGACCGTCTGCTCGTGCAACTTCAGGATCGTTTGCTGGACCTGCCCGGTCCCGCCCTGCCGGGCGAGCATCAGAAGGCCAATGCCGGCCTGGCGGTCGCGGCCCTGTTGGCGCTCGGTGACCCCCGGATCGACGAGGCGGCCATGGGGCGCGGCCTAGCCGCCACGGTCTGGCCGGCCCGGTTCCAGCGCCTGACGGCCGGTCCCCTGGCCCAGGCCGCCAAGGCGGCGGGGACCGACCTGTGGCTGGACGGCGGCCACAATCCGCATGCCGGGCGGGCGGTGGCCCGGGCCCTGGGCGAGCTGGCGGCCCGCGACGGTCGGCCTGTGGCCCTGATCGCGGGACTGTTGGCCAACAAGGACGCCACCGGCTTCTTCGCGCCGTTCGCGGGTCTGGCCAGCAAGGTCTTCACCGTGAGCTTCGAGGGTCACGCCGCCGCCAGCGCCGCCCAGACCGCCGCCGCCGCTGAACTGGCCGGCCTGCGAGCCTGCGCCTGCGACAGCCTGCAAGCGGCTCTGGACAAGGCGCTGGCGCTCGAACCCGTCCCGCATGTACTGATCTGCGGCTCGCTGTACCTGGCCGGCGAGGTCCTGGCCATGAGCCCCGAGACCTGGCCGACCTAGTTAGGCCGCCAGGGCGATCGGCGTCCGTATCGCAAGAAGATGAGGCGGCGGGCGGCGGTTGGGCGTAAGGCTGGTCCCACGCCGATAGGGCGGCTCGGCCCGCTGGACATCCTCGGGGGGCGCGCCCGTCCTGGCAGGAGCCGCCCATGGCCAAGGGTCAGAAGAAGTCCAACAAGGAAGTCCGCAAACCGAAGGCCGACAAGAAGGCGCCCGCCGCCTCGGTGTCGCCGTTCATCGTCACCAGCGCCAAGAAGTGATCTGAACGCAAAACCGCCCACCCCGCGATGGCGGGATGGGCGGCTTGCCGTTCCGTCCTCGCGGCGGACTAGACTAGGCGGTCTGCTGAACGCCGGCCTCGGC
>NZ_PEGG01000027.1 GCF_002737765.1 Caulobacter sp. B11
CGCTCCGCCGCCTCCCCAACTCGCCGGTGAAAATCGGCGAGGCCGCCAACCCGTGTCTAGCCCTTCGGCGTCACCCGCACGGCCACATTGTCGGGCGTGCCATTGCCGCCGCGACAGGCGGCCGGCTTGAACGCCAGGTCCAGGCAGACCCAGACCTCGGTCAGGCGATTGTCCTTCTTGACCCGCACGTTCAGGCCGTCGCGGGTCAGGCCGCGATTGCGCTTGAGGAAGGCGTCGCGCACCTGGCCGGCGGTCATCCAGTCGCCGGGACCGGGCTTGAGGTCGGGCACGTTGAGGGTCTCGCGCACCGCCCGGGCCTTGGCGAAATAGGCCTCGGGCGTGGCCCATTCGCAGGTGCCGTGCGCCTGCCACTCATGCTGCAGCAGCCAGGGCGAGGGGGTCATGCACAGATTGGCCTTCACCGTCCTGAGGCTGATCTGGGCGCCGGGCTTGCAGTAGCGGGGGTGGACGCGATCGGGACCGTTGGGCCACAGGCCGTGCACGGTGAAGCCAAAACGGTTGGCCTGGCACTGGATGGCCTTGTCCGACTCGGCGATGCCCGACCGGCAGGCCTCGGGCGACCAGTAGAGGGCCAGCAGATAGGCGGCGGTCGGGATGTCGGTATGGATCTCGTCGGCCGGCGGAACCTCGACCGGGGCCGGGGTCACCTGACGCGGCACGGCGCAGGCCTTCAGACCGGCGGCCTGGGCGACGCTCGCCAGACTCAGGGCGGCGAAGGCGGCGGCGAGGGCGATCCTGGACGACATGGGCGGGGCTCCGAAACTGGCGGCGATTTGCGTGGGGACGACCTAGATCGTCAAGTCAGGGGTTGATCGGTTTGGAGTATGCCGTTTGGCTGCCGCAATAATTTCCGCCTCCCCGGCGAAGGCCGGGGCCCAGATTCAGCCTGAGCCTCTTGGGTTGATGCGCCTCCCGCCCCAGCCGGATCACCGCCGCCCGGGGGTTCGACCTGGGCCCCGGCCTTCGCCGGGGAAACGGCATTTCAGGTGACTGAGCCGATCAGAGCCCTACCGCCCGCTCTCGGTCGCCATCCGCACCGCCAGCCCGCCCAGCACCGTGGCCATCAGCCAGCGCTGGACCAGGGCGAAGCCGGGGCGGCCGGCCAGGAACAGGGCGATGGTCCCGGCCCCCAGGCAGAACAGGCTGTTGATCGTCAGGCTGACGGCGATCTGGGTCGCGCCCAGCACCAGGGACTGGCCCATCACCCCGCCGCGGGCCGGGTCGATAAACTGCGGCAGCAGCGACAGATAGAGCATGGCCGCCTTGGGGTTCAGCAGATTGGTCAGGAAGCCCATGCTGATCAGCCGGCGGGCCGAATCCTGGGGCAGGTCGCGCACCTGGAACGGCGAGCGGCCCCCCGGCCGGATCGCCGACCAGGCCAGCCAGGCCAGGTACAGGGCCCCGGCGATCTTGAGGATCTCATAGGCGATCGGAGCGGCCATCAGCAGGGCGGTGATGCCGAACGCCGCGCAGACCAGATAGACCACGAAGCCCGCCGCCGTGCCGATCAGCGAGACGATGCCGGCCATCGGCCCCTGGCTGATCGAGCGGCTGACCAGATACAGCATGTTGGGGCCCGGGGTCAGGGCCATGCCCAGGCAGAGCAGGGCGAAGGCGATCAGGGTCGTGGCCTGGGGCATGGCGATCTCCGGCGAGATCACCGCCTGTGCGCCGGGTCTCGCCGCGCCGCAACCCCAAAGGCCGGCGGCTTTTGGAAAACCGGCCATCAAGTGCTATATCGGGCCCTCCCGTCACACCCCCGCCCCCGGACCGCCCCTTGAGCGTCACCCTCGACCTGTCGCGCGTCTCCGGCGCGGCCCCCGCCGTCCCGGCCCCGATCAACCTGTCGGGCCTGACCCGCGCCCAGATGGTCGCGGTTCTGACCGAGTCCGGCGTCGTCGAGCACGGCAAGGCCAAGATGCGGGCCACCCAGGTGTTCCGCTGGCTGCACCATCGCGGCGTCACCGATTTCGCCCAGATGACCGATGTCGCCAAGGAGACCCGGGCCCGGCTGGCCGAGCGGTTCAGCGTCTCGCGGCCCGAGATCGTCGAGCGCCAGGTCTCCAAGGACGGCACCCGCAAGTGGCTGATCCGCATGGGCCCCGGCATCGAGGTCGAGACCGTCTATATCCCCTCGGTCGGCCGCGCCGGGGCTTTGTGCGTCTCCAGCCAGGTCGGCTGCACCCTGAACTGCAGCTTCTGCCACACCGGCACCCAGGCCCTGGTGCGCAACCTGACCGCCGCCGAGATCGTCGCCCAGGTGCAGATCGCCAAGGACGACCTGGCCGAATGGCCGTCGGACAAGGACGACCGCCTGCTGAGCAACATCGTGTTCATGGGCATGGGCGAGCCGCTCTACAATCTGGGTTCGGTGGCCGACGCCATCGACATCATCAGCGACAACGAGGGCATCGCCATCTCGCGGCGGCGGATCACGGTGTCGACCTCGGGCGTCGTGCCGCAGCTGCAGGCCCTGGGCGAGAAGACCCAGGCCATGCTGGCCATCAGCCTGCACGCCACCAACGACGCCCTGCGCGACGTGCTGGTGCCGCTGAACAAGAAGTACCCGCTGGCCCAGCTGATGGCCGGCATCCGCGCCTATCCCGGCCTCAGCAACGCCCGCCGGGTGACGTTCGAATATGTGATGCTCAAGGGCGTCAATGACAGCCTCGACGAGGCCCGCGCCCTGGTGAAGCTGATCAAGGGCCTGCCGGCCAAGGTCAATCTGATCCCGTTCAATCCCTGGCCGGGCAGCGACTATCAGTGCTCCGACTGGGCGACCATCGAGGCCTTCGGCGCGATCCTCAACAAGGCCGGCTATTCCTCGCCGATCCGCACGCCCCGGGGCCGCGACATCCTGGCCGCCTGCGGCCAGCTGAAGAGCGAGAGCGAAAAGGTCCGCGCCTCGGCCCTGCGCCAGCTGTCCATGGCCGCCATGGCCGGCGTGCTGGATGATGACGATGATGGGGACGAGGCGGCCTAAGGCGCGCGACGGGCGCCCCTGCCAGGCGATCCCTCTACGCAAGGCGCGGCGAGCCTGCTAGGTCTTGCAAGGTCCAATTCGGGGTTCACCATCTCCATGCCGTCACAGCTCCAGTCGCCCGAGATCCAGGCCTTCGCCCAGGGCTTTCCGGTCACCCTGATGCATGCGGGGGTCACCCTGTTCATGCTGATCCTGGGCGCCACCCTCTACGCCATGCTGACCCCGCATCGCGAGATCAAGCTGATCCGCGAGGGCAACGCCGCCGCCGCACTGTCGCTGGGCGGGGTGCTGGTCGGCCTGGCCATCCCGCTGGGCGTGTCGCTGACCGCCTCGACCTCGGTGATCGAGATCGTCATCTGGGGCGCGGCGACCATCGCCATCCAGCTTCTGGTGTTCCGGATCACCGACGTGATCCTGACCGGCCTGCCCGAGCGCATCCACGAGGGCGAGGTGGCCGCGGCCGCCCTGCTGGTCGGGGCCAAGATCGCCACCGCCCTGATCCTCGCCGCCGCCGTGGCCGGCTGACGGAGCCCGGCGCGGAGCCCCTAGCGTGCAGTTTCCCAGGCTTCCCGATTGGCTGGTTTACGGAGCGGTGGTCGCCGCCCTGCTGGTCGTGGCCGTCGGTCGCCAGGAGCGCTCCGACGCGCCGCCGCCGCCGCCGCCTGTGCCGGGCGGCGAAGGCTTGCCGCTGGGCCCGTCCTCGCCCTTCGACCCCTCGATCGTCGTCCAGGTGCCCGACCAGACCACCCCGGGGGTCGGCACGGCCTTCTCGGTGGATGACGGCGGCACCTGGCTGACCGCCCGCCACGTGGTCGAGGGCTGCAAGAACGCCGCCATCGTCGTGGCCGACGGTCGCGGCGTGGCCGCCAAGATCACCCTGGACCCGCACGGCGACGCCGCCATCCTGACCACAGAGGGCGGCGCTCCGGCCGTGCCGCTGGGCCTGGACCGGCCGCTGCGGCGCGGCGACCGCGCCTTCCATCCGGGCTTCCCCCAGGGCCATCCCGGCGAGGCCGCCTCGCGGCTGCTGGGGCGTGAGAATCTTGTCGTCCGCGGTCGGGGCGCGCGCACCGAGCCGGTGCTGGTCTGGGCCGAGGTCGGTCGCACCGACAGCCTCAAGGGCACCCTGGCCGGCCTGTCCGGCGCCCCGGCCCTCGACAGCGCCGGCCGGGTGATCGGGGTCACGGTCGCCGAAAGCCCCCGCCGGGGCCGCATCTACACCACCGCGCCGGAAACCCTGCGCACACTGCTGGGCGAGAACCGCCGCCGCACCGCCTCCTTCGCCATGGGCGAGGCGATCACCACCGAGAACTATGGCCGCGTCGCCGACGGCCTGCGCCGCGACCTGCGCGTGGCCCAGGTGGTTTGCCTGGGGATCTAGGCTGCCGCCTCTTCCGCCGCCGCCTTGCCGATATTCCCCTGCCGCGCCGCGACCAGGAACGACAGGGCGATGGCCGCCACGCCGATCACCGCCGTATAGAGGAAGAAGGCCGTATAGCCCGCCGCCATGGCCGGGGCGCTGACGCCCAGCTTGGCGCCGGCGGCGGTGAAGCTTTCCGGCGGCAGTCGGGTGAACAGGCCTTTGAGGGCCCCGATCGGTCCGCCGGCCTCGGCCGCGATCGCCGAGGCCTCGACGATGCGCCCCGATTGCGAGGCGATCAGCTTGCCCGGCAGGGCGTAGAGCGACGAGAACAGCGCGTATTGGGTGGCCGTGAACCCGGCCGAGGTCAGGCTGGACATGTAGGCGATCAGGGCCGTGCCGGCGACGCCGCCGGCGATGTTGTCGATACAGATGGCCGCGAACAGCACGCCGGTATCGTGGCCGCTCATGGCCAGCCAGGCGAAGACCAGATTGCTGATCGGCTGGGCGAAGGCGCCGACGATCAGGGCCCTCATCAGGCCGAACCGCGCCACCACAACCCCGCCCAGGAACACGCCGGCCATCGAGGCGATGATGCCGAACACCTTGCGGATCTCGGCGATCTCGGTCAGCGAAAAGCCCATGTCGCGATAGAACGGGTTCATGATGTTGAGCACGAAGTCCGAGACCCGATAGACGCAGATGGTCGCCAGGATCAGGCCGGCCACGCCCGAGAAGCGGGTCAAGAACTCCTTGAGCGGCGAATAGAGCGCCGTTGACAGATAGACGCCCGGCTTGGTCGGCACCTTGGGGATCGGCCAGGCCGCGACCACGATCACGCCCAGTCCGGCCAGGACCCCGACCAGCTGCAGCCAGACGCCGTTGGGCTTGGCCTTCCAGGCCGCCTCCAGGGCCTCGCCGCCGACGAAGTTCGACAACAGGCCGGCGTCCCCCGACAGGCCCGAGCCGACCAGCAGGGCCCCGACCAGCAGGATGGCCAGCCGCATGAGCCACTCGGCGATCTCCAGAGCCTTGGGCTGGGTGACGCCCTCGGTATGGATCGGACGGATCTGGTGGGCCTGTTCGCGCGGCGCCATCAGGGTGGAGAACACCCCCACCGACATGGCCGCCGCCATGGCCAGGTACGAGATATTCCAGCCGAAGCGCTCGGCCAGCAGTAGCGGCACGGCCCCGGCCATGATCATCGCCCCGCGATAGCCCCACTGCACGGCCACGGCCATCTGGCCCTGACGCTCGGTGTCGACCACCTCGATGCGCCAGGCGTCGATGACGATGTCCTGGCTGGCGGTGGCGAAGCCGACCATCACCGCGACGGCGGCCATCAGGGGAAGATTGGCGGCCGGATCGATCCCCGAAATCAGCAGCAGGCCGCCGATGATCACCGCCTGGCAGACCAGCATCCAGGCGCGGCGATGGCCGACGAGCTCATGCAGGACCGGCACCTTGGTGCGGTCGATCAGCGGGGCCCAGAGAAACTTGAACGAGAAGCTGAGGGTCGCCAGGCTGAAGAAACCGATCACCGCCAGCGACAGGCCGGCGTCCCGCAGCCACAGCGACAGGGTGTCGAAGATCAGCATGTAGGGCAGGCCGGAGCTGAACCCTAGGCCCAGCATCACCAGGCTGCGTCGCTCGCCGAAGAAGGCCAGGGTCTGCAGAAGGGTCTTTTTCGGCGCCGCCCCGTCTGGCGCGGACTTGGGCTGGTCGGTCATGCGGTGGGTCCCCTTGCGGGGCGCCCCGCTTAGCCGGCGACCTTGGCGCGCGTCGTGGCTTTCGTCCAGCCGGGCGCGGCCCAGCGGACCAGGACATCGCGCAGGGCGGCCTGGGTCAGGGGCTTGACCAGGAAGTCGTCCATGCCCGCCGCCAGGCAGGCGCGGCGATCCTCGTCGAAGGCGTCGGCGGTCAGGGCGACGATCGGGGTGACCACGCCGCGCTCGCGCAGGGCCTGGGTGGCTTCGATGCCGTTCAGGCCCGGCATGCGCAGGTCCATCAGGATCAGATCATAGGTCCCCTGGGCCAGGGCATTGACGGCCTCGGAGCCGCTGGCGATGCGGTCGACCTTGCAGCCTTCCCGCTCCAGCAGGGCGCGGGCCAGCAGGGCGTTGATCGGGTTGTCCTCGGCCAGCAGCACCCGCGAGCCCGGCGCGGCGGCCGGGGCGATGCGATCGTCCTCGGGCGAGGCCTGGACCGGGGCGACGGGGTGGGGCTGGTCGGCGGCCCGGGCCTCGAGCACCTGGGCGACCAGGGAGGCGCGACGCAGGGGCTTGATCAGATAGCCGCTGAAGCCGGCGCCGCGCAGGGCCGGGATCCGGTCGCGCTGGTCGGGTGTCAGCAGGATGACGGTGGGATGGTCGCGGGGCGGCGACGCGTCAGCGTCGGTCAGGGCGGCGTCGAGCAGCAGCACCGCGCCCGCCGGGGCCTGGGCCAGGGCCGTGGCGACATCGGCCCCGACCAGGGCGACGCCGCCGCTGGCCCGCACCTGGCGGGCGGCGGCCTGGCGGACGGTGAGATTGGGCGAGGCGATCGCCACGCAGCGGCCGGCCAGGGGCTGGGCCTGGGGCGGGGCGGGAAGGGTGGCGAAGCGGGCCTCGAACCAGAAGTCGGCGCCTTCGCCGACCGCGCCGCCGACCCCGGCCGACCCGTCCATGGCCGCGGCCAGGCGCGCGACGATGGCCAGGCCCAGGCCCGCGCCGCCCAGCTGGGCCTGGTGCGAGGGATCGGTCTGGACGAAGGCCTCGAAGATCCGGGCCCGGGCTTCCAGGGCGACGCCGGGTCCGGTGTCGGACACCGTGAAGCGCAGGGCGCCCGACGCCGTCAGCTCGGCGCTCAGCAGCACGCCGCCGGTCTGGGTGAACTTGATGGCGTTGCCGGCATAGTTCAGCAGCACCTGGCGCAGGCGGCCCTCGTCGGCCATTACGGCGGGCAGGTCGGGCGCGGCGGCCCAGGCGATCTCGATGGCCTTTTCGTGGGCCCGCGGGCTGAGCAGCTCGGCCACCTGGCGCAGCAGATTCTCGACATCGACCGGGGCGGGATGCAGCTCGATCGTCGTGGCGCCCAGCCGCGCGAAATCGAGAACGTCATTGACCAGGCTGAGCAGGTGATCGCCGCTCTCGCGCAGGGCGGCCACATAGGCGCTCTGCTCGGCGGTCAGGTGCGTGCCCTCCAGCAGACGGGCCATGCCCAGCACGCCGTTCAGGGGGGTGCGGAACTCATGGCTCAGGGTGGCCAGTTGCTCGGGGGTGACGCCAGTCGCGGTCGGGGTCTTGCTCATGGACGGCGAGCCTAGCGCCCACGCCTTAACGGGCGGTCAAATCCACGCCGGAAAGGCGCGGCACGGCGTCCTCGCCGACCAGGGCGGTGCGGCGATGGGCCAGGGCCTCGGCGACATGCAGGCGACGGACGCTCGGGGCGCCCTCCAGGTCGGCGATGGTGCGGGCCAGGCGCAGGGTGCGGGTCCAGCCGCGGGCGCTGATCTGGCCGGCCTCGGCGGCGCGGGCCAGCAGGCTGCGGCCGGCCTCGTCGAGATCGGCGATCTGGTCGAGAAAGCGGCCCTCGGCCCGACCGTTCAGCACGTCGATCCCGCCGGGCGTGGCGGCCAGCGCGGCGGCGCGATCGGCCTGCAACTGGCGGGCCCGGGCCACCCGTACGGCGACCTCGGCGGTGCCCTCGGCGGGCGGCGGCAGGGCCAGATCGGCGGCGGTGACGGCGGGCATGTCGACGGCCAGGTCGATACGGTCCATCAGCGGACCCGAGACCCGGCCCTGATAGTCGCGCTGGCAGCGCGGGGCCTTGCCGCAGGCCCCGCGTCCGGCCCCGCCGTGACCGCAGCGACAGGGGTTCATGGCGGCGATCAGCTGCACCCGGGCGGGATAGCGAACATGGGCGTTGGCGCGGGCCACCATCACCTCGCCGGTTTCCAGCGGGCCGCGCAGGCTGTCCAGGGCCTGGACGCCGAACTCCGGCAATTCGTCCAGGAACAGCACGCCGTTATGAGCCAGGGACACCTCGCCGGGCTTGGCCTTCAGGCCGCCGCCGGTCAGGGCGGCCATGCTGGCGCTGTGGTGCGGGGCGCGATAGGGCCTTGCCCGGGTCAGGGTTCCCTTGGCGATCAGGCCGGCCACCGAATGGACCATCGAGGTCTCCAGCAGCTCGGCCGAGGTCAGGGGCGGCAGCAGGCCCGGCAGGCGTTGGGCCAGCATCGACTTGCCCGAGCCCGGCGGGCCCACGAACAGCAGGTTGTGGCCGCCGGCGGCGGTGATCTCCAGGGCCCGCTTGGCGTGCTCCTGGCCCTTGACGTCGCGCAGGTCTCGGGGGCTTTCGCCCTCGACCACCGGGCCGGGCGCCGGGGCCGTCAGGATCTGCAGGCCACGAAAATGGTTGATCAGCGAAACCAGGGAGCGCGGGGCCAGGATCCGCGTGCCGCCGGCCCAGGCCGCCTCGGGCCCGCAGGCCTCGGGACAGATCAGGCCCAGACCCATGGCCCCCGCCGCCATGGCGGCGGGCAGGGCGCCGGCGGTGGGGGCGATGCGGCCGTCCAGGGACAGCTCGCCCATGGCCGCCCAGTCATCCAGGGCGTCGAGCGGGATCACCCCCATGGCCGCCATCACCGCCAGGGCGATGGGGAGGTCATAGTGCGAGCCCTCCTTGGGCAGGTCGGCCGGGGCCAGGTTGGCGACGATGCGCTTGCCCGGCAGGGCCAGGCCCAGGCCCGCGAAGGCGCCGCGCACCCGCTCGCGGCTTTCGGCCACCGCCTTGTCGCCCAGACCCACCAGCATGAACAGGTTCTGACCGGTGGTCAGCTGCACCTCGACGTCGACGCGACGCGCCTCGACCCCTTCGAACGCAACCGTTACGACCCTGGCGGCCATGCTCGCGTCTCTGTGCAGCTACACTTATCCACAATCGAACCATGACCGTGGGGGCGCAGCAAGAACGAAAAACGAACGTTTCAGGAAAACACCGAGCGACGAATCCCCAGGCCGCAACGGATCAGCGCGGCGCGGCGCGGAGGGTCTCGATACGGTCCCACAACGCCGCCGAGGCGTCGGCCCCGCCGAAGCGCTTGAGTTGCTGGGCCCCGGTCGGCGAGGTGACATTGATCTCGGTGAGATACTCGCCGATCACGTCGATGCCGACGAACAGCAGGCCCCGGCGCTTCAGCTCCGGGGCGATGATGGCGCAGAGCTCCAGATCGCGGGCGGTCAGCTCCACCGCCTCGGCCCGGCCCCCGACCCGCAGGTTGGAGCGCACCTGTCCGGCCGCCGGCACGCGGTTGATCGCGCCGACGGGCTCGCCATCGACCAGCAGCACGCGCTTGTCGCCCTTGCTGACGGCCGGCACGAACTTCTGGGCGATGACCTGCTCTCGGCCGATCATGGCGTGCAGTTCCAGCAGGGCGTCGAGGTTGGGATCGTCGGCCAGCAGCCGCGCCACGCCCGAGCCGCCGCCGCCGTAGAGCGGCTTGAGCACGATGTCGCCGTGCCGGGCGCGGAAGTCGTAGATCGCCTCATGGTCGCTGGTGATCAGGGTCGGCGGCTGCACGCCGGGAAAGTCGGTGACGAAAAGCTTCTCGGGCGCGTTGCGCACCTCGGCCGGATTGTTGACCACCAGGGTGTGGGGGTGGATCTTCTCGAGGAAGTGGGTGGCGGTGATATAGGCCATGTCGAACGGCGGATCCTGGCGCATCAGCACCACGTCGATGTCGTCCTTCATGTCGATCAGCACGCTGTCGCCCAGTTCGGCATGGGCGCCCTGGGTCGCCGTCAGCACCAGGGACTGGGCGCGGGCGAAGACCCGGCCGTCCTCCATCGACAGCTTGTCGGGCGTATAGACCCACAGGCGGTGACCCCGGGCCTGGGCTTCCATCATCATCTGGAAGGTGGTGTCGGTGTCGATATTGATCCCCAGCACGGGATCCATCTGGACGGCGACTCTCAACGACATGGACGACTCCGGATCAGCTTGGCGCGGCGACGGAAGACGCCCCGCGCCGCGACTGCCTAGTTAAGGCCGCGACCGCCCGAATGCGAGGGGTGAGTTGGGGCCGGGGTCGCCCCGCGCGGCCGGCGCGCTGAATAGACCTAATCCGGCTCGTCCGGCGTCGTCAGGTCGGCGGCGTCGAAGTCGTAGTCCAGCAGGTCCCCGGGACGGCAGTCCAGCGCCGCGCAGAGGCGGGCCAGGGTGCGGAAGCGGATGCCCTTCACCTTGCCCGACCGGAACAGCGACAGCTGGGTCTCGCTCAGGCCCACCTCCTGGGCGAGGTCGCGCGCCTTGAGGCCCTTAGCGACGATCAGGGCGTCCAGGGTGATGCGGATGGGCATCAGATCATCTCGTCGAGTTCGGCCTGGACCGCCAGCGCCTGATCCATGACCCGCCCCAGCAGGAAGAGCGCGCCGCCGATCATGCCCAGAGTCATGCCGGCCACGTCGAAGTGCAGGTAGCCGCCTCGGGTCTGCTCGACCAGCCGCATCAGGTTGGAAACCAAGAAGACGCTGGCCACGCCGCCGACGCCCAGGGCGATCCCGACCCGCCGCAGGGCGGAGGGCAGGGTCGCCTGAATGAGCCGGCCCTTGGCCAGCTCCCCCATGGCCTGACCGATCGACCAGACGCCCAGCAGGTAGCAGGCGGCCGGCAGGTTGCCGATCGTCACGGAAAGGATCTTGGCCGGCGCGATCTCGGCCTTGTGCAGCAGGACCAGCAGCAGGGGCGCGATCCAGGTCATCAGCGCCAGAAGCACCCCGACACTGATCACCATGAACCTCGCCAGCCAGCGGAATTGGCCGCACTTGCGGCGGAAAAGGTCGATGTCGCTGCGGCTCATGGGTCCTCCAATCCTGTCTTGTCTTTAATCTTGACTTAAAGACCCAGGCTCCGCAACTTTATATCTGAC
>NZ_PEGG01000028.1 GCF_002737765.1 Caulobacter sp. B11
CGGATCGGCGCCAAGACCATGGGGCTGGTTCATCTGCGCCTCGGCCGTGTCGCTGCTGCTGGGTCTGGGCATGGTCCACCTGCTGCATCCCGGCGCCGGCCTGAACCTGGCCGAGGTGACCAGTTCGGCCGCCGCCCCGGCCGCCTCGACCGAGACCTTCACCCTGCAGGGCTTCCTGATCCACCTGGTGCCGTCCTCGATCTTCGACGCCATGGCAAGAACGAGATCCTGCAGATCGTGGTCTTCAGCCTGTTCGTCGGCACGGCCGTCGCGTCGCTGGACAACAAGGCCCCGCACATCCTGGAGATGGCCGAGCAGGGCGCCCAGGTGATGCTCAAGGTCACCGGCTTCGTGATGAAGCTGGCCCCGCTGGCGATCTTCTGCGCCCTGGCCTCGACCATCGCCGACCAGGGCCTGTCGATGCTGGTGGTCTATGGCAAGTTCGTGGTCGGTTTCTACCTCACCATGGGCACGCTATGGCTGCTGCTGTTCATCGCCGCCTTCCTGGTGCTGGGCAGGCGGGCCGTGCCGTTGTTCGGCGCGATCCGCGAGCCGCCCTGCTGGCCTTTTCGACCGCCAGCTCGGAAGCCGCCTATCCGCGCATTCTCGACGTGCTGCCCAAGCTGGGCATCCGCCGCCGCATCGTCTCGTTCGTCCTGCCGCTGGGCTATTCGTTCAACCTCGACGGCTCGATGCTCTACTGCACCTTCGCCACGGTCTTCATCCTGCAGGCTCATGGCGTGCACCTTTCGGTCCAGCAGCAGATCTTCATGCTGCTGCTGCTGATGGTCACCTCCAAGGGCATCGCCGGCGTGCCGCGCGCCTCGCTGGTGGTGATCATGGCCACCCTGACCTATTTCGGCCTGCCGGAAGCCTGGATCGCCCTGGTCCTGGGCGTCGACCACCTGCTCGACATGGGGCGTAGCGCCACCAATGTGGTCGGCAATTCGGTGGCCGCCGCCGTGGTCGCCAAGTGGGAGGGCGAGCTGGATGATCCCGAGCCCGCCCCGGCTCCGGCGACCGCCAAGACCTGATCCTCGACTGGTTGACTCGGCGAAGGAGAGGACCAATCTCTTCCGTCGAGGGACCTTTCGCGCGCCGGCGGTTCGCCGCGCGCCGCCTGTCTGAGGAATGCGCCATGGCCAAGTCTCTGCCCTTGCTCGCCGCCGGCCTGTTGACCGCCGCCGCCATCGCGGCCCCGGCCCTGGCTCTGGATCCCGCCACCAAGGCGCCGATCCGCCGGGACTGTTTCAACCTGTCCGACTGGAACGGCTGGAGCGCGCCCGACAAGAACACCGTCCTGCTGCGGGTGCGCCATCGCGATGTCTACCGCCTCGACCTGGCCTATGGCTCAAACCAGCTGACTTCGCCCAGTTCGCATCTGGTCTCCGTCGCGCGGGGCGCCAATCGGGTCTGCCAGCCCCTCGATCTGGACCTGCGCGTCGCCGACTCCTTTGACCCGCTCGGCGGCGTGCCGATCCGGGCCCGCACCATCACCAAGTTGACCGCCGAGGAAATCGCGGCGCTCCCGAAGAAGCACCGGCCGTAAAACTCAGCCCGCCGCCGCCTGGATCAGCGCCACGACCATGGCGTTGGCCGGGGTGGGGATGTTGTGCTTCGCGCCGAGGCGGACGATCACACCGTTGCGGGCGTCCAGCTCCATCGGCCGGCCCGCCAGGCGGTCGGCGTGCAGCGAATTGACGCCGTCGGGGTCGGCGGCGCGATAGCCGGCGATCACCGCCTCAGGCAGGTCGTCGGGCAGGTCCGCGCCCTCTGCCCGACCCACCGCCACGCATTCAGCCACCAGGGCCCGCATCACCGCCGCCACGCCCTCGTCCCGGGCGACGCCGGCGGGCTTCAGCACCAGGGCGTTGACGGCTCCGGCGCAGTTGAGCGCCAGCTTGGTCCAGGCCTGGGTCTTGAAGTCGGGCGTGGTCGAGACCGCGATGGGCGTGTGGGCGAACAGGGCGACGAAATCGCGGCCGGCGGCGTCGTCCGGAACCCGGATCCAGCCGTCGCGGCGCTGTAGCATGCGCCCGGGCGCGCGACGCTCGGCCGGGATGTCGACCACCGCCGGGACCAGGCGCTCGGCCGGCAGACGGTCGCCGAAGGGCGTCAGGTGCTCGACGCCGTTGCGCAACACCGCCAGCCGGGTCCCCGGCCCGACCAATGCGTCCAGCCAACCCTCGGCCGAGGCGGTGTCATAGGTCTTGGTGGCGATCAGCACCCAATCGACGGGGCGGGCCTGGTCCGGATCGGTCAGCACCGTGGGGCTGGCCTTGATCAGGCCGCCCGGGGTCTCGACCTCCAGTCCCTCGAATCGGGTGCGGGCGCAGACCGTCACCGACAGCGCCGGGTTCTGGGCCAGCCAGGCGGCGACGGTTCCGCCGACCGCCCCCGGTCCGATCACGGCGATGCTGGTCATGGAGGGGCTCCGCTCAAACCAAGGCCCTCTCCCGGTGGAAGAGGGCGATCCCCCGGCTGGGCGGGGTCGTGTGAGGGGTCGCGCGGCCGGATTTGAACCGGCCGCCGACCCCTCATCGCTCAGCCCGCGGCTGGCGGGTCTCCCGCGCGGGGAGACGGCTAGATCATTGCGCCGGCAGGGACGGGTCGGTGCGCTTGGCCATCATCTGATCGAAGCTGGACCACACGCCCTCGCCGCCATGCCACTGGCCCTTGGTCGCGGCCTTGGAATATTCGGTCGAGCGGGCCTCGAAGAAGTTGGCGTGCTCGACGCCGCTGAGCAGGCTTTGCAGCCAGGGCAGCGGGTTTTCCTTGATGCCGTAGACTTCCGGCAGGTGCAGCTGGCGCAGGCGCCAGTCGGCGATGAAGCGGATATATTGCTTGATGTCTTCGGGGGTCATGCCCTGGATCTCGCCGGCCTCGAAGGCCAGGTCGATGAAGTTGTCCTCCATGCCGACCACGGTCTTGCAGCAGTCGACGATGTCGTCGGCCACGGACTTGGTCACGCAACCGGTCTCGGCGTTGAAGGCGTGGTAGAGCTTGACGATGCCTTCGCAGTGCAGGCTCTCGTCGCGGATCGACCACGAGACGATCTGGCCCATGCCCTTCATCTTGTTGAAGCGCGGGAAGTTCATCAGCATCGCGAAGCTGGCGAACAGCTGCAGACCCTCGGTGAAGCCGCCGAACATGGCCAGGGTGCGGGCGATGTCGGCATTGGTCTCGACGCCGAACTTCTGCATGAAGTCGTGCTTGTCGCGCATGGCCTGGTATTCCATGAACGCGCCGAATTCGCTCTCCGGCATGCCGATGGTTTCCAGCAGCAGCGCATAGGCCGCGATATGGATGGTCTCCATATTGGCGAAGGACGACAGCATCATCTTCACTTCGGTCGGTTTGAACACCCGGCCGTAGCGTTCCATGTAGTTGTCGGCGACCTCGATATCGCTCTGGGTGAAGAAGCGGAAAATCTGCGTCAGCAGATTGCGCTCCTTGTCGTTGAGCTTGACGGCCCAGTCCTTGAGGTCCTCGCCCAGCGGCACCTCTTCGGGCATCCAGTGGACCTGCTGCTGCTTCTTCCAGAAGTCATAGGCCCAGGGATAGCGGAAGGGCTTGTAGGCGCCGGAAGGGGTCAGGAGGCCGGGCCGGGTGATGAGCTTGGACGACATGGAAGGCTCCGGACGGACACGAATCGAGCAGAATGATTAAGCGGTCATTCACCCTACCAAAGACGCCGCATTCATCTAGTGGTCGCGGTGTCGCAGACCACAACATGTTGTGAGCGCCTGTGTGGATAAGCCGGGATAAGCCGGTGAACGAGGCCTCGCGCGGCCCGGCGGGGCAAGGGGTGCGGCCCGCGGGGTTCGCCCCGCCGGCAAAGAAAAAGGCCGCGGAGCGAACCCCGCGGCCTCATTCGTCTTCCCTTGGGAGGCGCCTACTGGGCGCCGACCTTGGCCGGGACCTCGGTGGCGGCCGCGGCGGGCGCGGCGGCCGCCTGGCCGGCTTCCGCGGCGGGCGCGCCGGCTTCGGCCGGAGCGGCCTCGGCGGGCTTGGGCGGCGGCACGGCCAGGGTCGACCCCAGGCTGTGCATATAGGCGATCATCGCGACGCGATCTTCCTGCTTCTTGAGGCCGACAAAGCCCATCTTGGTGCCCGAGATGTACTTGCCCGGCGCGGCGAGGAAGGCGTCGACATGTTCATAGTCCCAGACCGGCGTCTTGCCGCCGAACTCGGTCATGGCCGGCGAATAGGCGAAGCCGGCGTGCGCGCCGGGCTTCTTGCCCAGGGTGCCGTAAAGGTTCGGGCCGGTGCCGTTGGGGCCGCCCGGATCGAAGTTGTGGCAAGAGGCGCACTTGGCGGCGACGGCCTTGCCCGCTTCGATATTGGCCGGCAGGAGCAGGACGCTGCCCCAGTCGGGCGCCGCGACAACGGCCGGGCCGCCTTCGCCGGCGGTTTCCTCGACAGCGATCGCGTAGCCCGGCTTCTCGATTTCGTGGTCGGCGAAAACGATGCCGGATGCTTCCCGCAAACCGAAGATGATCAGGCCGGTCAGCAGCACGCCGCCAGCGATCTTATTGAACGTCAGGTCGCTCATTTCAGCCTTGTCAGCCCCTAGGAGGACCGTCCAAAGGCGGGCCTCGACTCCGCGGCGGGGATTCCCCCGGCGCGCTCCATGTTGCGCTCGCGTCTCTTACACGCTACCGCCCGAGGCGCAACTGGGCAGCTTGCCGTTTCGCGAGGAGTCATGAATCCTATCGTCCTGATCCCCGCCCGGATGGCCGCCACGCGCCTTCCCAACAAGCCGCTGGCCGACATCGGCGGCGTGCCGATGATTGTCCGCGTTCTGCGCCAGGCGCAGCTGGCCGGCGTCGGCCCCGTGGCCGTGGCGGCGGGCGATCCCGAGATCGTCGAGGCGGTGCGGGCGGCCGGCGGCCTGGCCGTGCTGACCGACCCCAGCCTGCCCTCCGGCTCTGACCGCATCCTGGCGGCCCTCGAGGTTCTGGACCCCGAGGGCGAGCACGACGTGGTCATCAACCTGCAGGGCGACATGCCCTTCGTCGATCCCGACGTGGTCCGCCGGCTGGTCGCCCTGTTCGCTGACAACCCGGGCCTGCGGATGGCGACGATCGTCGCGCCGGAGGCCTCGCCCGCCGACCGCGCCAATCCCGACGTGGTCAAGGCGGTGATGTCCCTGGCCCGTGACGCCGATTTTGGCCGGGCGCTCTATTTCACCCGCTCCACCCTCTATGGCGAAGGCCCGATCTGGCGGCACATCGGCATCTATGGCTATCGCCGCGACGCGCTGGAACAGTTCGTCGCCGCCGCGCCGCCGACGCCGCTGGAGATCCGGGAAAAGCTCGAACAGCTCCGCGCCCTGGAACTGGGCGTCGAGATCTGGGCCGCGGTCGTCGCCGACGCCCCGATCAGCGTCGACAATCCTTCCGACCTCGAAGCGGCCCGCGACCAGGCCCGAAAGTCAGCATGAGCACCCTCAAGAAGATCGCCTTCCAGGGCGAGCCCGGCGCCAACAGCCATGAGGCCTGCCGCACCTATTTCCCAGACTATGAGGCCGTGCCCTGCCCGACCTTCGAGGAGGCGTTCGAGGCCATCAAGACCGGGGCCTGCCAGCTGGGCATGATCCCGATCGAGAACTCGATCGCCGGCCGGGTCGCCGACGTCCACCACCTGCTGCCCTCGTCGGGCCTGCGGATCATCGGCGAGCGTTTCAAGCCGATCCGCTTCCAGCTGATGCCAACAAGGGCGTGACGCTCGACCAGGTGAAGATCGCCATGTCGATGCCGATCGCGCTCAGCCAGTGCCGCCACAGCCTCAAGAAGCTGGGCCTGGCCCATGAGAGCGCCGGCGACACGGCGGGCGCCGCCAAGGCCCTGGCCCTCAAGCCCGACCCGACCCGCGCCGCCGTCGCCCCGGCCCTGGCCGCCGAGATCTATGGCCTCGACATCCTGGCCCGCGACATCGAGGACGCCCGCAACAACACCACCCGCTTCCTGGTGATGACCGCCGCCGACACCCCGGCCCCGGCCTTCACCACCGCTGCGTGACCAGCTTCATGTTCCGCGTCCGCAACCTGCCGGCCGCGCTCTACAAGGCCATGGGCGGCTTCGCGACCAACGGCGTCAACATGACCAAGCTGGAAAGCTACATGGAGAACGGGGCCTTCACGGCGACCTTCTTCTACGCCGAGGTCGACGGCCGACCCGAGGACCGCAACCTGGCCCTGGCCTTTGATGAGCTGAAGTTCTTCTCCGAGCAGTTCGAGGTGCTGGGGGTCTATCCGGCGGATCCGTTCCGGGATCGGGTTTAGGGGTGGAGGGGGCGTCAGCTCCCGCCGAGCTCCGTCCCTCGCCCCCTCCGTCACGATGCGTATTCGCATCGCGCCACCTCCCCCGCCTTGCGGGGGAGGAATACCCTCCCCCACGTCAAGCTTCGCAATTGGCGCGAACGGCGCCTAAATCCCCGGATCAAGATCCTGGGAGGGACGAAATGGGTACTTTGATCGCGCCGGTTATGGTGCTGGTGGCCTGGTCGCTGGTCATGTGGCTGTGGATGTACATCCGCCGCATGCCGGCCATGAGCAAGGCGGGCATCAAGCCGCAGGACGCGGCGTTTCCGGGCAGCCTGAACGGTCTGCCGGCCGGGGCCCGGCAGGCCGCCGACAACTACAACCACCTGATGGAACAGCCGACCATCTTCTACGCCGCCGCCCTGGCCATCCAGGTCGCCGGTCACGCCACCCCGATGGCCCAGACCCTGGCCTGGACCTATGTCGGCCTGCGGGTCGCCCACAGCCTGGTGCAGATCAGCGTCAATGTGGTGCTGCTGCGCTTCCTGCTGTTCGCCCTGTCGACCATCGCCCTGGGCGCGATGGTGCTGCACGAACTGATGGTTCTGTTCGGGTAGGCGATCCCTCCGGGACGGGGCTATCGCCGACGCTCCGCTATTTCAGTGTCATCCCGGCCGAAGCGTAGCGAAGAGCCGGGACCCAGGGGCCGTGCGCACCGCCCCTGGGTCCCGGATCGGTCTTTCAGACCGTCCGGGATGACAAGGTTTTTTGAGCATTCAATCTATCGGAGCTCGCGCCCTCCCCCGTCAGGGGGAGGATCTCTTCTACTCTTCCGCCCAGGCCTTGATCAGCTGGTGGGCGATGGCCAGGGGCGGGGGGATGAAGACGCCTTCGAGTTCGCCGCGGATCAGGGCGCTGGCCTCGGCCTTGGTGAACCAGCGGACCTCTTCCAGCTCGGTCTGGTCGGGACGGGCCTCGCCGCTGTCGACATCGGCCAGCAGGCCCATCATCAGCGACGAGGGATAGGGCCAGGGCTGGCTGGAATGATAGCGCACGCCGGTGGCGGTCAGGCCGGCCTCTTCCTTCAGCTCGCGGGCGCAGCCTTCCTCGATGGTCTCGCCGGGCTCGATGAAGCCGGCCAGGGCCGAGAACATGCCGGGCGGCCAGGCGGCCTGGCGGCCCAGCAGGCACTTGCCGTCGTGCAGGGCCAGCATGATCGTCACCGGATCGGTGCGCGGGAAGTGCTCGCCCTTGCAGGCCGGGCAGATCCGCTTCCAGCCGCCGTCGGCGACCTCGGAGGGCTGGCCGCAGGCGCTGCACCAGCGGTGCTTGCGCCGCCACTCGAACATCGACTTGGCGGTGGCCAGGATGCCGGCGTCCGGCGGCGGCATGACGGCGGCGACGCCGCGCAGCTCCTCGAAACGCCCCAGGCCCTGCAGCGGCCCCTCGGCCGGGTCGGCCCCGCCCTCCAGGTCGACGGCGAAGACGGCGATGTCCTTCCACAGACCGAGGAACAGCAGCCGCTCCTGGCCGCCGGCCAGTTCCTGGGCCATGTCGGCCCGCAGATAGGCGATCTGCACCGTCGCGGCGGGGACGCCCTCGACGGGCTCCTCCGGCGGCGGCGAGTCCTCGATGAGGACCTTGCCGTTCCACACGGCGATGGCCAGGGACTGCGGGTCCTCCAGCTTTTCAGCGATCCAGGCGACGTCGCCGCGCCGCTCGCTGGCGCGGTCCAGGGGGTTGCCGGCGAAGATGTTGGTGATGATCGATAGGGCCATGGCTCCTCTCTAGACCAGCGGCAAAGAGTCGTCACGACACCGCGCACGCTTGCATACCGTCATCGGAGTCGCGATATAGGCCTTGGAGATCGGTGACGGACGGAGTCCTCGCCAATCTGGTCAGGGCCGAGAGGCAGCAGCCACAACGAGTCAAGCTTTGGGTCGTCCGCCGGTCTCCACCTTTTCCTGACATTTTGTGACTCCGCCCGATCCAATGGGCGCTGGACCAAATCCCCGTCCTTCGACAAGCTCAGGACGAGGATTTGGAATGCCGCCCCTTCAGCCCTCATCCTGAGCTTGTCGAAGGACGAGGGCGGCGCTACCGGACTGTCCATGGCCGATCACGATCTCACGCCCGATTCCGAACCGCCGTGGGATGAGGCTCCCGCCGAGCGGGACGCCAACACCGCCGACATCTTCGGCGCGCCCCCGGTTCCTGCGCCCCCGGCCCCCACCCCGGCGGCCGAGCCTGTCGCCGCGCCCGTGGTGGCCGCGCCGCCGGCCGACGATCCCGGCGCCGCCTATACCGTTCTGGCCCGCAAGTATCGGCCGCGCAATTTCGAGGACCTGATCGGCCAGGAGGCCATGGTCCGCACCCTGGCCAACGCCTTCTCGACCGGCCGCATCGCCCACGCCTTCATGCTGACCGGCGTGCGCGGGGTGGGCAAGACCACCACCGCTCGCCTGCTGGCCCGGGCCCTGAACTACGAGTCCGACACCGTCCACCAGCCCTCGGTCGACCTGACCGTCGACGGCCGCCACTGCAAGGCGATCATCGAGGGCCGGCACATGGACGTGCTGGAGCTGGACGCCGCCAGCCGCACCAAGGTCGACGAGATGCGCGAGCTGCTGGACGGGGTGCGCTACGCCCCGGTCGAGGCGCGCTACAAGGTCTACATCATCGACGAAGTGCACATGCTGTCGACGGCGGCGTTCAACGCCCTGCTCAAGACGCTGGAAGAGCCGCCGCCGCACGCCAAGTTCATCTTCGCGACGACCGAGATCCGCAAGGTGCCGGTGACCATCCTGTCGCGCACCCAGCGCTTCGACCTGCGCCGGGTCGAGCCGGACGTGCTGGTCAAGCATTTCGACCGCATCGGGCCGCCCAGGAAGGCGCGCGGGTCGACGCGGACGGCCTGGCCCTGATCGCCCGCGCCGGCGAGGGTTCGGTGCGCGACGGCCTGTCCCTGCTCGACCAGGCCATCGTCCAGGGCGAGCGCGGCGCGACCGTCTCGGCCGCCGTGGATCCGCGACATGCTGGGCCTGGCCGATCGCGGCCAGACCATCGCCCTGTTCGAGAACGTGATGAG
>NZ_PEGG01000029.1 GCF_002737765.1 Caulobacter sp. B11
TGCAGCCAGTGATCGACCAGGCCGCGACGCTGGCCGTCGATGGCCGCCGCCACGCCGCCGCAGCCATAGTGGCCGACGACCATCACATGCTTGACCTTGATCACGTCGACCGCGAACTGCAGCACCGACAGATAGTTGGCGTCCTGGGGCGGGGCCAGGTTGGCGACATTGCGGTGAACGAACAGCTCGCCGGGATCCAGGCCGACGATCTCGTTGGCCGGCACGCGGCTGTCGCTGCAGCCGATCCACAGATATTCCGGGCTCTGCTGGTTCTCGAGCCGCTTGAAGAATTGGGGATCGACCTGGGTCTTGGCGTTCGACCAGGCGCGATTGTTGCTCTTGAGGTCATCAAGCATTGACGGCGTCCGGTTGCAGGTTGGGATGGGCGGCGGCGATGGCCGGATGGCCGGCGGCGCGTTCGGCCACGGCGCGGATCGCCGGGAACGGGGTCAGGTCGACCTTGAAGCGGGCGGCGTTGTAGATCTGCGGGATCAGGCAGCAGTCGGCCAGGCCGGGCGTCGCGCCGAAGCAGAAGCCGTCGCCATGGCGGGCGATCATCGGCTCCAGGGCCGAAAAGCCGTCGCCGATCCAGCGCTGGGCCCAGGCGTCGCGGCCGTCCTCGTCGACGCCCAGCCCCGCCAGGGCCCGCAGGATGCGCAGATTGTTCACCGGGTGGATGTCGCAGGCGATGATCTCGGCCATGGCCCGCACCACGGCCCGGTCAAGCGGGTCGGCGGGGAGCAGGGCGGGCTCGGGAACGGTTTCGTCCAGCCATTCCAGGATGGCCAGGCTCTGGGTCAGGCTGCGGCCGTCGACCTCGAGGGTCGGCACCAGCTTCTGGCCGTTGAGCGCCGCATAGGCCGGTTGCTGGTGGGCGTTGGTCACCAGGTCAACCGGGACGACGCGATAGTCCAGACCCTTGAGATTGAGCCCGATGCGCACCCGATAGGGCGCGCTGGCCCGCCAGGCGCTGTGCAGGACGAGGTCCATGACGTTTTCCTCAGACGATGGTGAAGGTCAGGGCGCCGACGCCCTCGACCGCGCCCTCGACCCGGTCGCCGCGCACGATCGCCGCGACGCCTTCGGGGGTGCCGGTGAAGATCAGGTCGCCGGCCGCCAGGGCCCACAGTTTCGAGGCCTCGGCGATGATCTCGGGCACCGACCAGATCATGTCGGCGATCTGCCCAGCCTGACGGGGCTGGCCGTTCACCGACAGGCTGATCGCGCCCTGGGGCGGGGCCCTGCCGGGGCGGATCGCCGAGATCGGAGCGCTGGCGTCGAAGCCCTTGGCGGCGTCCCAGGGCTGGCCCTTGGCCTTGGCGACGGCCTGCAGGTCGCGACGGGTCAGGTCGACCCCGACCGCATAGCCGAACACGTGGTCCAGGGCGTCGGCGACGGCGATGTCGCGGCCGCCGGACTTCAGGGCCACCACCAACTCGATCTCGTGGTGCAGGTCGGCGGTGGCCGACGGATAGGGAACCTCGACGCCCGGCGGGACCAGGCCGTCGCTGGGCTTGCCGAAGAAGAACGGCGGATCGCGGTCGTCGCCGCCCATCTCGCGCCGGTGGGCGGCGTAGTTGCGGCCGACGCAGAGCACGCGGCGCACCGGGAAGACGGCGTCTGCGCCCTCGACCGGAACCATGGACACGGGGGGCGGGGAAAAAGCGAAGGTCGTCATGCCGCCTGATTAGCGCCAAAACCCCGCCGCCGGAAGCGTCCAGCCTCGCGCGGAGCCGGGCGAACCCCGCGCAAGGGCCCCGCCTTAACGTTCTTTCACTTGCCCCCTTGCCCGCCAACGAGTCATGACGGAGTGGGGACTGCCGGCGTTAATACTCGGGGGCTTAAGAGCGCAGATGCTGATCATCGAGAACCTGACCCATGTCTATTCGAACGGCGTCAAGGCGCTGGACGAGGTCAGCCTGACGATCGCCCGGGGCATGTACGGCCTGCTGGGACCCAACGGGGCCGGCAAGTCGACCCTGATGCGCACCATCGCCACCCTGCAGGCGCCGACCTCGGGCCATATCCGCTTCGACGACATCGACGTGCTCAAGACCCCGAAGCCCTGCGCCGGACCCTGGGCTATCTGCCGCAGGACTTCGGCGTCTACCCGCGGGTCTCCGCCTACGACATGCTTGACCACATGGCCGTGCTCAAGGGCTTGTCCAACGCCCGCGAGCGCAAGGAGACGGTCGAGAGCCTGCTCAACCAGGTCAATCTGTGGACCGTGCGCAAGAAGGCCATCGCCGGTTTCTCGGGCGGCATGCGCCAGCGCTTCGGCATCGCCCAGGCCCTGATCGGCGACCCGCGCCTGATCATCGTCGACGAGCCCACCGCCGGCCTCGACCCGGAAGAACGCAACCGCTTCCTCAACCTGCTGGCCGAGATCGGCGAGAACGTGGTGGTGATCCTGTCGACCCACATCGTCGAGGACGTCTCCGACCTCTGCCCGGCCATGGCGATCATCTGCGACGGCCGCATCGTCAAGGAAGGCGCGCCCGCCGCCCTGGTCAGCCAGCTGGACGGCCGGATCTGGAAGAAGACCATCGACAAGTCGGAGCTGGAGGCCGCCAAGGCCCGCCACCAGGTGATCTCGACCCGGCTGCTGGGCGGCCGCACCGTCATCCACATCTTGGCCGACGCCGACCCGGGCGACGGCTTCGCCCCGGTGACCGGCGGGCTGGAAGATGTCTATTTCTCGACCCTGACCACCACCCGCCGCGCGGCCTAGGAGGGTCTGGCCGATGTTTCGCAAGATCGCGGGCTTCGAGCTCCGCTACCAGCTGAAGTCGCCGGTCTTCTGGGTGGTGGCGGCCATCTTCTTCCTGCTCACGTTCGGCGCGACGACGATAGACCAGATCCGGATAGGCGGCGGTGGCAACGTCCACAAGAACTCGCCGGCCATGATCGCCCAGATCCATCTCGTCTGGTCGATCTTCTACATGTTCGTGACCACGGCCTTTGTCGCCAATGTGGTGGTGCGCGACGACGAGACGGGCTTTGGCCCCATCCTGAGATCCACCCGGGTCGGCAAGTTCGACTATCTGTACGGCCGCTTCACGGGGGCCTTTATCGCGGCGGCCCTGTCGTTCCTGGTTGTGCCCCTGGCGATCTTCCTGGGCTCGCTGATGCCGTGGATCGATCCTGAACGGCTGGGTCCCAACCTGCCGCAGGCCTATCTGTTCGCCTATTTCGCCCTGGCCCTGCCGGCGATCTTCCTGACCTCGGCGATCTTCTTCGCCCTGGCCACCATCACCCGCTCGATGATGTGGACCTATGTTGGCGTGATCGCCTTCATGGTCGTCTGGATCATCGCGGGCATCGCGCTGGACAAGCCCGGGTTTGAAAAGACCGCCGCCCTTTGGGAGCCGCTGGGCACCGCCGCCTATGGCCTGGTCACCAAGTACTGGACGGCCAATGAGCGCAATACGCTGATCCCGGCCGTCAGCGGCGTCCTGCTGTTCAACCGCATCTTCTCCCTGGCGCTGTCGAGCGGCTTCCTGGCCTTGGCCTATTTCCTGTTCCGGTTCCAGTCGGCGGAGCTTTCCGGCGCGCGGCGCGGCCGCAAGTCGCAGGCGGCCGTCGAGGCGGCTGATCCGCCGCCCCAGGGCCCCGCGCCCCGCGCCGCGCCGCGCTATGACGGCCAGGCCGCCTGGGCCCAGCTGCGGGCCCGCACCCGCCTCGACATGGGCCAGGTGTTCAAGAGCCCGGCTTATTTCGTGCTGCTGGCCCTGGGCCTGGCCAACGCCATGGGTTCGCTGTGGTTCGCCACCGAGGCCGCCGGCTATGGCGGCGTCGTCTATCCCCTGACCCGCGTGCTGCTGACCCCGCTGATCGGGTCGTTCGGCCTGATCCCGATGATCATCGCGGTCTATTATTCCGGTGAGCTGGTCTGGCGGGAGCGCGAGCGCAAGACCCACGAGATCATCGACGCCACGCCTGTTCCGGACTGGGCCTTCGTGGTCCCCAAGATCCTGGCCATCTCGCTGGTGCTGATCTCGACCCTGCTGGTCAGCGTGCTGGCCGCAGTCATCAGCCAACTGCTGCATGGCTACACCCATTTCGAGATCGGCAAGTACCTGCTGTGGTACGTGCTGCCGCAATCGGTGGACTGGGTGCTGCTGGCGGTGCTGGCGGTGTTCCTGCAGACGATCAGCCCGCACAAGTTCATCGGCTGGGGCCTGATGGTGCTTTACATCATCACCACCATCACCTTCACCAGCCTGGGTTTCGAGCACAAGCTCTACAATTACGGCTCGACCGGCGAGACGCCGTTCTCCGACATCAACAATCTGGGCAAGTTCTGGATCGGTCCCTGGTGGCTGCGGCTGTACTGGACGGCGTTCGCGGTCGTGCTGCTGGTGCTGTCCTACGGCCTGTGGCGGCGCGGGACCGAGAGCCGGCTGCTGCCGCGCCTGCGTCGGCTGCCGAGCCGGATCACCGGCAAGGCCGGACTGGTCATGGCCGGGGCCCTGGCGGTGTTCGCCGCGTCCGGCGCCTTCATCTTCGTCAACACCAATATCTGGAACACCTACCGAACCAGCATCGACAACGAAAAATGGCAGGCCGACTACGAAAAGACCCTGCTGGGTTTCGAGAATCTGCCCCAGCCCAAGATCGTCGCCATGACCCTGGACGTGACCCTCTATCCGCATGAGCCGCGGGTCGACACGACGGGGTCCTACACCATCGAGAACCGGACCGGTCAGCCCCTGCGCGAGATCCACGTCCGCTTCGACCGCGACCTGCAGGTGCGGGCCCTGTCGATCCAGGGCGCGCGCTCCAAGAAGACCTTCGACCGCTTCAACTACCGGATCTTCGCCTTCGACACGCCGATGAACCCCGGCGAGCAGCGCAAGATGAGCTTCATCACCCGCCGCGCCCAGCAGGGCTTCCCCAACAGCGGGGCCGAGACGCGGGTGGTCGACAACGGGACCTTCATCAACAATCTGGAGATCGCGCCGATCCTGGGCATGTCGCGCGACAGCCTGCTGCAGGACCGGGCCAAGCGCCGCAAGTACGGTCTGCCGGCCGAGCGCCGCATGGCCCGGCTGGGCGATGTCGCGTCGAGGCAGTTCAACGGCCTGCGCAAGGACGCCGACTGGGTGTCGTCGGACATCACCGTCTCGACGGTGGCCGACCAGACGCCGATCGCGCCGGGGACCAAGGTGTCCGATGTGGTTAAGGGCGACCGCCGGATCGCGCGCTTCGTCACCGAGGCGCCGATCCAGGCCTTCGTCTCGATCCAGTCCGGACGGTTCGCGGTGTCCACCGAGGTCTATAAGGGCATTGAACTGGCGGTCTATTATGACGCCCAGCACGCCTGGAACATCGAGCGCATGAAGGCGGCGATGAAGGCTTCGCTGGACTATTATCAGGGCGAATTCAGCCCCTACCAGTTCCGCCAGCTGCGGTTCCTGGAGTTCCCCGACTACGCCCAATTCGCCCAGGCCTATGCCGGCACCATGCCGTGGTCGGAGGGCCTGGTGTTCATCGCCAACTACCAGAACCCCGAAAAGATCGACATGGTCACCTATGTCGGGGCCCACGAGATCGGCCACCAGTGGTGGGCCCACCAGGTGATCGGCGCCAACCAGCAGGGCGGCACGATGCTGAGCGAGACCTTCGCTCAGTACTCGGCCCTGATGGTGATGAAGCGGATGTACGGCGAGAGCCAGATCCGCAAGTTCCTGAAGTTCGAGCTCGACAGCTATCTGCGGGCCCGCGGCGGCGATCCGCTCGAGGAGCAGCCGCTCTACAAGGTCGAGAACCAGGGCTATATCCACTATCGCAAGGGCTCGCTGGTCATGTACCGGCTGCAGAGCGAGATCGGCGAGGCGGCGGTCAATCGCGCCCTGCGCCGGCTGATCGCCGACCACGCCTTCAAGGGCGCGCCCTATCCGACGACGCTCGACTTCATGGCCGCGGTCCGCGCCGAGGCGCCGGCCGACAAGCAGGCCCTGATCACCGACCTGTTCGAGAAGATCACCCTCTATGACCTCAAGACCACGGCCGCGACGGTCAAGCCGCGCGCTGATGGTCGCTTCGACGTGACGGTGACGGTCGACGCCAAGAAGCTCTATGCCGACGGCAAGGGCAAGGAGACCCCCGCGGCGCTGAACGAAACCATGGATGTGGGCCTGTTCACGGCCGAGCCGGGGAAGAAGGCCTTCACGGCCGGCAATGTGGTGCTGTACCAGCGCCGCGCGATCCGCTCGGGCGTCCAGACCTGACCTTCGTCGTCGACAAGCCCCGACCTTCGCCGGGGTTGATCCCGACCTTCGCCGGGGTTGATCCCTACAACACGGTGATCGACCGCAACGGCGACGACAATATCCTGAAGGTCGGCGGGTGAGCGAGCTCGGGCTCAAGCTACGCCGAGGCCCTGAACGGCTTCTTCGCCAAGGCTTTCCCGAAGGCGGGGATCTGGCCAGGTGCTGGAGGTGACGCCCGGTCGGGTGCTGATCCGCCAGGCCTATGTCGCCCGGTCGCTGCGGCCGGGCGGACTGATTTCCGGACCGACCCAGATGGGGCTGGCCGACCGCGCGGCCTATGCCCTGGTCCTGGCCCATATCGGCGAGGTCGAGATGGCGGTGACCACGTCCCTGACCATCCACTTCCTGCGCGGGGCCAAGCCGGGCGACCTCTATGCCGAGGCGGTTCTGCTCAAGCTCGGCCGCCGCATCGCGACGGCCGATGTCCTGATGTGGACGGAATCGCGCGAGCGCGCGGTCTCGAAGGCGACCGTGGCCTACGCGATCCCTGAAGGGTCGCGCCCTTCGAGGGTCCGCCAAGGCGAAGCTCGAAGGACGCAAGGGCCCTATTTCATGCCGTTCTTCAGGCCTTCGGCCTTGTTCAGATGTTCCTGGATCTTGGGGCCGTGTCGGCAGCGAAGATCTTCAGGGTCGCGACGTCGCCGTCCTGGGCGTAGCGCTGCAGCAGGTTGAGCGCGGCCTGATGAACGTCGACCTGATCGTCGGCATAGGTCTTGTCGAAGTCCTTGTCGCTGGACTTGTTCAGGTCGTCGATCTTGTCCTGCAGGTCGGACGGCAGCATGGTCGGGGTGGTCAGGGTCTGGCCCGAGGCGGCGATGGCGGCCTTCAGCCCTTCCATGGTCAAGGTGTGGCCGTCGGCCATCATCTTGGCGAAGGCCTTGACCTCGGCGTTGGTCGAACGCTTGAGGGCGATCTTGGCGGCCTCGATCTCGTACATGTCGTTGGCGACGGCCTTGGCGACGAAGTCGGGGGCCTTGCTCTCGTCGGCCATGGTGGGGACCGTGGCGGCGGGGTTGGCGTCCGGGGTCGCGGCCTGTTCGCTGGGCGTGGCGGCGCCCTTGGTTTCGGTCTTGTCGCCGCAGGCGGCGAGGCTGAGGGCGGCGAAGGCGGCGCCGACGATAAGGATCTTGCGGGTCATGGCTTTCTTTCCCTGCGCGTATTCTTAGAAACGGTAGGAGACATGGCGTCGCGCGGCGCCGTCTTGGTGATATGAACTTCACGCGGCCGTGATCGGTTCCGTGATCTCTGGGGAAACATCGATGGCCGACGCGCCGCTGAAGGGCCTGCGGGTCATCGAAATGGGCTCCCTGATCGCCGGGCCTTTCTGCGGCCAGATCCTGGGCGACTTCGGCGCCGAGGTGATCAAGCTGGAGGATCCCGGGGTCGGCGATCCGATGCGCCAGTGGGGCCGCTCCAAACCCAAGGGCCATTCGCCCTGGTGGCCGGTGATCGGCCGCAACAAGCACTCGGTGACCCTGAACCTGCGCACAGAGGAGGGCCGCGACCTGGCCCGGGCCCTGATCGCCAAGGCCGATGTCGTGGTCGAGAACTTCCGGCCCGGCACCCTGGAGGGCTGGGGCATGGGCTATGACGACCTGGCCCGGCTCAATCCCGGCCTGGTGATGGCGCGGGTCTCGGGTTTCGGCCAGACGGGCCCCTCGTCGCACAAGGCCGGCTACGCCCTGATCGGCGAGGCGATGGGCGGCCTGCGCCACATCACCGGCGAGCCCGACCGCAACCCCGCGCGGGCCGGCATCTCGATCGGCGACAGCCTGTCGGGGCTCAATGCCGCGCTCGGCGTGATGATGGCCCTGCACGCCCGCCAGCGCACCGGACGCGGCCAGGTCGTCGACGCGGCCATCTATGAGAGCGTGCTGTCGGTGATGGAGAACCTGATCACCGAATACGACCTGACCGGCTATATCCGCGAACGGTCCGGCGCCGTCCTGCCGGGCATCGCGCCGTCCAATGTCTATCCGACCCTGAGCGGCGAATTGATCCTGATCGGGGCCAATCAGGACACCCTGTTCCGGCGCCTATGCGAACTAATGGGCCGCCCCGACCTGGCCGAGGACGTCCGCTATCGCGATCACGCGGCCCCGCGGCGCGCACCAGGCCGAACTCGACGCGCGCATCGCCGCCTGGACCGCCGACCACGCCATCGAGGACCTCCTGCCGCGCCTCGAGGCGGCGGGGATCGCCACCGGCCGGATCTATCGCGGCGCCCGAAATGCTGGTCGACCCTCAGTTCATCGCCCGCGAGTCGATCGTCACCGTGCCCCATCCGGTGTTCGGTCAGGTGAAGATGCAGAACGCCTTTCCCCGCCTGACCGAGACCCCCGGCGCGGTGCGCTGGCCGGGACCTGGCCTGGGCGAGCATACCGATTCCGTGCTGGCCGAGGTGGCGGGCTTGTCGCCGGACGCCATAGCCGGCCTGCGCGGCCGCGGCGTGATCTAGGACCTTGTCCTAACCCCGGCCGGTCACCGAGGCGATCGCGCGGGCGATCTGATGGACATTGTAGGGCTTGCGCACGATCGGGGCGTCGAACCCCATCGGCGCGGCCTTGTCGGCATAGCCGGTGGCGAACACGAAGGGCCGGCCCTCGCGTCGCAGGATCTCGGCCACCGGGGCCACGGACTGGCCGTTGAGATCGGCGTCGAGCACGGCGGCGTCGAAGGTCAGGTTCAACATCGCCAGGGCTTCGCTGAGCTCGGCCGCGCAGCCGACCACCTCGACGCCGTTCTCCTCGAGCCCGGCCTCAAGCTCCATGGCCAGCAGCAGCGAGTCCTCGACGATCAGCACCTTGAGGCCCGAGATCGCGGCGGGACGGAAGGCTTCCTCGCCGCCGAGAGTCTCGACGATGCGGCTCTCGGCCGGGGCCGGCGTTTCGGGCGAGTCGTTTTCGACCAGGGCGTCGGCGGCGGCGTGGATCATGGCCGTGACGCCGCTGCGGCGGAACTCGATGGTCGCCCGCCCGCCCAGTTCGCGCCCGACCACGTCCTCGACCAGGGTCGCGCCAAAGCCGCGCTGGGCCGGGGGGGCGATCATCGGGCCGCCGGTCTCCAGCCACTCCAGCGAGAAGCCGCCCTCTGGCGCCCGGCGCCAGACCACCTCGACCCGCCCGGTTTCAACCGACAGGGCCCCGTACTTCACCGCATTGACCGCCAGTTCATGCAGGGCCAGCGACAGGGCGGCGGCGGCCCGAGGCGACAGGAAAAGCTCCGGGCCGTCCCAGCGCGTCTGGGTGGGGGCCAGCCCGCCAAGCTCGGCGGCGGCGATCCGCGCCAGGGTCGCGCCGCGCCAGCGCGCGGCGCTGAGCAGGTCGTGGGCCGAGCTCATCGACTTCAGCCGGGCGGCGAAGGTCTTGAGGAAGCCGTCCAGGGACGAGGATTTGCGCGCCGATTGCGAGGCCACCGACTGGACGACGGCCAACAGGTTCTTGATGCGGTGATCGAGTTCGCTGAGCAGGTTCTCGCGCTGATCGTCGGCGTTGCGCCGCTGGGTGACGTCCTGCACCACCCCGATCAACCGTTCCGGCTCGCCGTCCGCTCCCAGCACCAGCACGCCGAAGGCCCTGTGCCAGGCCTGGCGTTGGCGGTCATCGAGGGTGGGGCGATACTCGATGTCGAAGCGCCCCTTCAAGCGCAGTTGTTCCTCGATCACGCGCCGCGCCGCCACGCGATCGGCGGGAGCGATGACGTCGTTGATGGCGGTCCCCGCCCTGGCCGGCATCTCCCCCGCAGGCAGGTCCGAAATGCGGGACATGCGCGGGCTGATCAGGAAGATGTCGGCGGCGATGTCCCACTCGAACTCGCCCATCTTGGCGGCGTCGAGGGCCAGCGAGAGCCGTTCGGCGTCGAGCGAGCGCTGGGCGTCGTGGCGGGCGACTTCGGCGTCGCGGATCAGCGCCACCATCGACAGGGCCGCGAGGTCGGCCAGGGCTTCGACGGCGTCGGCGTCGCCGATCTGGGGATCTTCGAAGTCCTCGACGATCAACAGACCCAGGATCAGGCCGTCAGGATCAATCAGCGGGGCCCAGGCCAGGGACTGGCCCGCACCGTTGGCGCTTAGCGCGGCCAGACACGCGGCGTCGGCGATCCGCGCGCCGCCGCCGAGCTTGAGCAAGGCCTCGGCCAGGGAGTCGGCGCGCGGGGTTTCGGGCTCGGCCACGCCATGCCCGGCCTTCAGCCAGGCGCGGCGATCATCGATCAAGACGATACGGGCGCGGGAGGCCGACAATAGCCGCGCGGCGAGGCGCGCAATGCGCTCGAAGCGGGGATCGGCGGCGTCGCCGTCCAGGGCGACCAGCGCCTCAAGCGCGCGCAAACGCCGCGTCTCGATGTCTGCTGCTCGCGTGTCGTTCGCGTCCGCCATGATTCGACCATAGACCGCCTTCGCCCACCGCGCGAGTTCGATCCGCCCTTTCCGAGTGCGATCTGCAGTGGTTAAGCTTGAGGCTTGGCGTTAGAATGGAACCAGCCGCGAAAGCTTTGCGTTGACGGGGCGCAGCTTCACGGGCTGCGTTCCTCCCGCCGCCAGCCGTGAACCGGAGATGATCATGACCGACAACGCCCTGAACCCCGCCATCAAGGAAGCCAAGAAGGCGTCGAGCTCGGCCAGTTCGGCCCTCGAACACGCTGAACGCAGCTTCGACGAAGCCAAGATCAGCCTGACCGAGGCCGCCAAGCGGGTCGAACAGTCCCTGCTGGACGGCTTCGACACCCTGCGCGCTCAAAGCCGCACCTATTCGGACACCGCCGGTCAGCAGCTGGAAGAAGCCCAGCGCTATGTCAGCGAGCGGGTCAAGGAACGTCCGATCACCGCCACCCTGGCCGGTCTTGGCGTCGGCCTGCTGATCGGCCTGCTCCTGGCCGGCGGCAGCCGTAGCCACAACAAGTGATCTTCGAAAAGACCTTGACGACCCTGGCGGCGGCGGCGGCGATCGTCGCCGCCGCCGCGGTCAGCGTGGTGGCGGGCGCCTTCGCGGTCTACGCCGTGCTGCTGCCGCTGGTCGGTCCGGCCGGAGGCGCGGCCATCGTCGCCGCGATCTTCGCCGTCTTCGCGGTGATCGGGGCCTTGCTGATGGTGCGCAAGGCCGACGGCGGACATGCCAGAGCCTCCGCGCCGACAGCGTCCCAGCCAGATCCGTTCCAACTGGCCGAGCGGGCCTTCGAAATGGTCAAGGAGCGGCCGGTGCTGTCGGCCGCGGCGGCGATCGCCGCCGGGGTGATCGCCTTCCGTAATCCGGCGCTGGTGACCATCGTCGCCAAGGCGTTCATGGACCTCAAACAGACCCCCCCGCGTTAAGCCCTGACGCAAGTGCGATTTGCCGCGCCTCCGCCGAAAGGCGGGGGCGTTTTCGGATGGAGTAAACATGTTCAAGCTTCCTGACCTGCCCTACGCCTACGAAGCCCTGCTGCCGACCATCTCGGACGACACCCTGCGCTTCCACCACGACAAGCATCACGCCGCCTATGTCACCGCCCTCAACGGCCTGCTGCCCGAGGGCGACAAGCGTCCCCTGGAACAGGTGATCCGCGAGGCCGCCCCGGGAAAGCTGTTCAACAACGCCGCCCAGGCTTGGAACCACGCCTTCTTCTGGGACTGCATGAGCCCCGACAAAACCGCGCCGGGTCCCGCCCTGGTCGCCGCCATCGCCGCCGCCTTCGGCGACATGGCCGCCCTGAAGGAAAAATTCGTCGCCGAGGGTGTCGGGCACTTCGGCTCGGGCTGGGTGTGGCTGGTGGTCGAGGACGGCAAGCTGGCCGTCATCTCCACTCACGACGCGGAGGACACCCTGACCCGCCCCGGCGTCACGCCGCTGCTGGTCTGCGACCTCTGGGAGCACGCCTACTATCTGGATCACCAGAACGATCGGAAGGGCTTCCTCGGCGCCTGGTTCGACGCCCTGCCCAACTGGACCCTGGCCGACGCCCAACTGGCCTCGGCCGGCGGCGACGGCCAAGGCTGGCTGTATCCCGCGCCGGAATAGCGACTAAGACCGCCGCCGTTGTCGCCCAGGTTAGGCGCAGCGGCGGCGCGTTAGGTTCCAGGTCCGCCAGACGACGAAGCCCGTCCGCTCAAAGGCCATGGCGGTGATGCGGATGTCGCAGTCGTCAGCCTCGATGATGTTGAAGCTGGGCGGCACGCCGCGCTCACGGATCGACAGGGTTCCCGCCCCCACCGCCTGGGTGCAGCCGTCGCCGAACGGATAGGGATGGACGAAGGGCGCGTGGATGTGGCCGGTCAGGACCAGGTCGGCGCCGGCCTCGGCGAAGGCCTGGGCGGCGCGCGTGCCGCCTCTTACCTTGGCGGTCATCGGCCCGCCGATCATCTCGATCAGGGGG
>NZ_PEGG01000030.1 GCF_002737765.1 Caulobacter sp. B11
GGGCGGCGTGGCTCTGGTCGTTGTTCAGGGCGATGGCCGAGATGAACGGCGGATCGCTGGCCCGGCTCAGCGCTTGCAGGCGACGATTGACCACAGCCAGGCCCAGGCTCTGGACCATGTCGCGGCGGTCCTTGTCGCGGGTTTCCAGGGTCAGGTCGGGCTGCTGTACCCAGGCCATCTGCACCGACAGCGCCGCGCCCGGCTCGACCAGCACCTTGGCCGTCAGGCCGCGCTTGGCGATGGGGCCCAGGTCCGGCCTGGCTCCAGCGACGCCCTTGCCCCGCCAGTCGCCGAAGCGGGACTTGATCCGGGCTTCCATGGCGTCGAGGTCGAAGTCGCCGACCGCCACGATCACCGCATGCTCGGGCCGATACCAGGCCTCGTAATAGTCGCGGATTCGCTGGGCGGGCGCGGTCTTCAGCACCTCGGTCGTGCCGATCGGCAGCCGCGTCGGCGGGCGCTGGCCCTGGAGCTGGAAGTCGAGGGCGCGGGTGAAGACGCGATAGTTCGGCGTGCCGCGGGTGCGCTCCTCCGACAGCACGACGCCGCGCTCGCGGTCGACGGCGGCCGGGTCGATGGTCAATTCGCCGGCCGTCTCGCGCAGCAGCATCATCGCGGTGTCGACCGTGTCGTCATCGGTCTTGGGCAGGTCCAGCATGTAGACGGTTTCGTCGAAGCTGGTCGAGGCGTTGGTGTCGGCCCCGAACGACAGGCCATGGCGCTCCAGGATCTTGACCATCTCGCCTTCGGGCACGTTCTTCGAGCCGTTGAACGCCATGTGCTCCAGGAAGTGGGCCAGGCCCTGCTGATCGTCGGCCTCCATCAGCGAGCCGGTCTCGAACCACAGGCGCAGGGCGGCCTGGCCGGGCGGGGTGGCGTTCTTCTGGATGGCGTAGCGCAGCCCGTTGTCGAGTACGCCGAAGCGGATGCGCGGATCGGGGGCGACATCGGACACCGCCTGCGGCCATTGCCCGGGTTTCAACGTCGCCCGGGTGGGGACGGCGGGGCTGGCTGGGCTTGGCGCCTGGCCGGCGGCGGGCGGCGGGGCCTTGTCGCGCCCGGGGACCAGGTTCGAAAGGGTGGCGCAGGCGCTGAGGGAGAGGCCAGCCGAGACAATGAGCGCCAGGCGCGAAACGCGGATCATGAAAGACCTTGAAGGACAGTGTGATCGCGCAGCTTCGCCGCGATGCGAGGCGCAAGCAAGGCGGAGTCAGGGCGAGGTTGCGCGCGTCCGGGGTCCACGCCATGGCCTCATGACGGGCAACCCATGGACGGCTAAGACCCGATAGGGCCTCCTAGGGAGGAGCGGAGCCGGCTTTGCCGTCCAAGGCCCAGGACGATCGAAGGGCGCTGGCGCCGATCAGTGACCCGAAGCCGTGACGCTGAACGTGGCGTTGTTGCCGACCGCGGTGGATACGCCGGCGATCGAGCGGCTGTTGCCGCCGACGCGCACGGTCGAGCGGGCGCTGACATCGACATAGTTGGCCTGGCTGTTGGCGACATCCATCGCCCCCGAGCATTGGTTGCAGACGTAGCCGCTGACGGCGTTGCCCATGGCCGTGGCGCTGGCCCCGGCGTCATAGCCGTCGTGACCGTCAAAGCTGGCGATCACCTCGACGCCGCCGCCGTCATTGACCTGGAGGTTGTCGAGCACCAGGCCCGGGCCGAAATTGCCGGCCAGGACGGAGTTGCCGACGCCATAGGCGCTGACCTGGGCCCCGCCGAACTGGTACGAGGTCTCCTCGGCCTGGGCCCGGACATAGGCGGTGTTGTACTGGTGGGCGGCGACGTCCAGCAGCGTGCCCTCGTTCTGGGCCGATAGGTTGTTGCCCGAGGCGGTGGCGGCGGTGGCGGTCATGTAGCTGTTGCCATAGGCCGTGAACTTGCTGGCCTGAACCGTGGCGGCGGTATTGCCCTGGTCGGTGATGATGCGGGCCGCCGACTGGTTGGCGCCCTCCAGGTCGATATTGTTGCCCGCCGCCGTGCCCGCCACGATGGCCGTGCCCGTGACATGCTGGATGATCGCGCCGCCGTCGGCCAGCACGTCGCCGGAATTGGCTTGGCTGACCCGCGCGCCCATGGCCCCATTCACCAGCAGCAGGCCCTGGCTGTTGCCGGCCGCCTGGCTGCCGACGGTCATGTCATTGGCGTGGCTGTATTCGGCCTCGACCTGGCTGCGCGCCGTGACCGGGCCGCTGTTGGTCTGGACCATGAAGCCGGTGAAGGTTCCGCCGGCCGCCGTCGCCGTGCCGCCATTGCCGACCGCCGTGGACGTGACATTGCTGGATGAGCCGGTGCTGCCGTCGACATTGACCACGCCATGGGCCAGGACCGCGCCCGAATTGACCTGGTTGGAGCGCAGGTCGCCGTCGGCGCCATCCACGGTCATGCCCATGGTGTTGGCGCCGGCCGTCGTGACGGCGCTGACGCCCTCTTCGACAGTGACGACGTTCAGCACCTGGCCGGCGAAGATGTCGCCCAGGTTCAGCTGGTCATTGAGGACCGGGCTGGGAACGGTCTGGCTAGTAGCGACCCCGGCGAGCAGGGCGCAGAGCGGGATCGCCGCGATCACTCCAGCGAGACGGGTCTTCGCGGGTCTGCGCATTGTTGGTCCCCAGATTGTCATAGGCCGGGACGAAGGCCCCGGTCGCGCCGATGGTGTCGCTGCCATAGGGGTCGAACTGCAGGCAGCTTTGCGGACCCGGCATGCCGTAGAGGTTGGCGCTCATCTCGACGACCGAGCGCTCGATCAGCGAACGCACCGCCAGTTGCACCGGCTCCAGCGCGCCGCGACCGCCCGAAATGTCGAACAGATTGCCATTGAGGAAGTCGAACACCCCGAGGCTGACCTCGCGACCGACCACCTGCTTCTGGTAGGAGATGACATCGACCACCTCCAGCGTGCGGGTATTGATCAGGCGCAGGTCGAGCGCGATGTTCATCACGAACACCCGCCGCTTGAAATTGCCCTTCAGGCCGTCGGTGTCCTTGTCGCCGGCATAGGCGTCGACGCCAGCCGAGCGGATATTGTAGTTCAGCTCGGTGATGCCGCCGGCGACATAGAAGTCCGAGCCCGGCACCTGGCCGGCCAGGATCTTGCGATAGTCGGCGGGCGCCCCGGCTCCCGGATTGGGGTTGTCGGAGATCAGCTTGTTGTTGGCGAACTTCAGCTCGTATTCCGACACCGAGGTGTCGAAACGCTCGACCATGGGCATGCCGGCCTTGGCGAAGGCGGTCATGGCCAGCAGGGAGGCGCCCTGGGTGACCTTGCGGCCCGACCGTCGGACTCTTCCTTGCCGGTATAGTCCGCGATGCGGCCGATGGCGACGCGCGGCGCGGCGACCCGGTTTTGCCGGGCATATTGCGCCAGGCAGACCAGGGCGGGGAATAGGGGTGGGATTGGCGGTGACCGGCGCCGTGCCGATCGGCGTGGCGTAGTTGCCGTTGCCCATCGGCTTGGGCGTGCTGCCGCATCCGGCCAAGGCCGTGCAGGCCGCGGCGCTCAGCAGCAGGAGGATATGCTTAGTTGCCATTGGACACGCCGCCGCTGTTGGTCTGGGCCCCCGCCGAGATATTGCCGGTGTTGGTCTGGGTGGAGTTGACGATCACCGTGTTGTTGTTGCCCTGGGTGATGACGGTCAGATTGTTGCCGATCGCGCTCGCGCCGCTGGAGCCCCAGCCGCCGACGCCTGAATAGCTGTCCAGCGAGCCCGAAGCCTGGCTGGAGGAATAGACGCTCTGGTCGGCGCCGGTCAGCATCACGCCATCGACGATCAGCCTGTTTGCCGTTGGCGTCGCGGGTCGAATAGTCGACGACGTGGTTTTCCTGGCCGGCGGCCCGGCCATAGCCGGCGTTGAAGGCGGCCGAGTTGGTGTTCATCGACTGGGCTGCGGCGGGCCCGGCGGTCAGCAAAAGTCCAAGGCACAGCACGGCCAGACCGCCTGTGGTGGGAGACTTCATTGGATGAGACGCCATCTTAGGGCTCCGCGACAACCGACCCGAAAGCTGCAAGCAACCTCCGTGCCAAAACCGGACACGGGTCAGGTCTAAGCCCAAGGTCTCGAAAATTGGTTAAGCGCGCCAAGATGGCCTTGGCCATTGATCCGGCGGCGGCTTTGCGAGACGCTCACCGCCATAAGAACGTCAGGGAGAAAACCGGATGCTCGTTTCGCAGATCCTCAAGGACAAGGGCGACCTGGTCTTTACCGCCTCGCCGCATGAAACGGTCGGCGCCGCGGCGGCGTTGCTGCACAGTCGACGGGTGGGGGCGATGATCGTGCTCGATGAGGACGGCGCCATCGCCGGGATCCTGTCCGAGCGCGATATCGTTCGGGTGGTCGCCGAAGGCGGCGGCGCCGCGCTCGATCGGCCGATCAAGGGCTGCATGACCAAGGACGTGGTCTTCGCCGATCCGGAAGAAACCCTCGACGCCCTGCTCGCCCGCATGACCGATCGCCGCATCCGCCACCTGCCGGTCTGCAAGCAGGGTCGGCTGGTGGGCATCATCTCGATCGGCGATCTGGTCAAGCACAAGATCCTCGAGGCCCAGGCCGAGGCCGATGGTCTCAAGGCCTATATCGCGGCGGGTTAAACCAGGCGGCGATGGTCGGGCGGCGGGCCTAAGAGACCACGCTCTATAGAGGGCGGGAGATGGGAGCTCGATGGGACGAGAGCCCGCTCTATAGAGAGCCCTATATAGAGAGAGGCGGCGGCTAGGCCGCGCGGGCCTTCCCGAGCTCGTTCTGGTCAGGCCGGCGGCGCTTCCCTCAGCTCGGCCTATAGAGAGCGCTCTATAGAGAGAGGGCGGCCATGCCGCGCGGCCTTCCCGAGATCGCCCAGGGCGTGCCGACGGCCCTTCGAGCAGCTCGGCCTAGAGAGAGCGCTCTATAGAGAGAGGCGGAGGCCATGCCGCGACGGATCGCCCGGGTCGGCCCGGGTCAGGCCTGCGGCGCGTCCAGCAGCTCGGCTCCGGCTCCGGCCACGGCGTCCGCCAGGCTGTAGCCTTCGAGCACTTCCGCTGTTGCGTCCCGCGCCCGCAACAGGGCTTCTCGCAGAGCGCAGGTAACGATGTCCCGGCAATCCTCGCAGCGTCGGAACGCGGTGCGACTGACGCAGGGCGCCAGGGCCAGGGGCCCGTCCACCAGTCGGATCACCTCGGCGAAGCTGATGTCGCCAGCCGCGCGACCGAGCCTGTAGCCGCCGAACTTGCCGCGATGGCTGGTCACCAGGCCCTGGCGGGCCAGGCTTAGAAGAATGGCTTCCAGGAACTTGCGCGGCGCATCGGCCCGTTCGGCCAGCGCCCCGGCCGTGACCTGGCTTTCGGCGCGGGCCAGTTCGATCATGGCGCGCAGGGCGTAGCGCGCTTTCTGTGACAGCATGGACCGGTTCCCTCCGCGGTCATCGTCTATCTCGCGGGGGGGGGGCGTGCAAGCGCGGGTCGCGCAGGGCCTGCCGGGTTTCATCCACAAGTCCGCCCACAGATGGCTCGGCGTGAAATCGCAATTCGACAAATGGGCTGTTGCGACTCGCCGGGGGCTTGGCTAAACACCGCCCTCGCTTCGGGGACGCCACCCGCCAGACCATACCAAAGGCCAATTGGCCCTTGTGTTTCGGAAGGTGGATGGATAGTTTCCGCGGCTCCAACCGACTCGGTGACGAATTGACGAAGACGCTGTCTTCAGCGGTCCTTCACCCTGTCCCTGTTTCCAAGGTTCACTTCGGTGACCGACCAGAACAGGGAATGAAAGAGCCGGTTGACACGGAGTTGTCGCTTCAATAGAAGCACCGCTCCACTGCTAGAACGAAGAGTTCGAAAGTTCTTTTCTTATAGCAGCCAAGACTAGGTGGCTCTTTCTTCTGAAAGAAAAGCTTGACTGGGTTGGTTCTTTACTTTAAGAACTGGCCTCTCGGTTGGACTGGTTTTTCTGGTCTGGCTGGATTTGTTGGGTGGGTTTGAAAAAACCATTTGACACGGACTTCGGGGTTGGATAGATAGCCGCCTCCGCCGACATCGGGCGCTAAACGATGGGGTCACTGAGGTGGCTTCGGGTCTTTGACATTGTTGATTTGGAAAGAGAAACGCAGGCGGCGGCGCTCTGGCGATGGACTGAAAAGGTTCATCTCGAACGCTGACAAATGCGGTCTCTTGAAGATACCATGAATATCATGGACCAAAGCTTCGGCTTTGATCCATCGATGTGATTGGGAACTCGTCAAGATACTATGCAAACCAGAACCAATTCCTCGGTTTTCCCCTTGGAATTGAAGTCTGTGTTAGCGGTCAACTCAACCTGAGAGTTTGATCCTGGCTCAGAGCGAACGCTGGCGGCAGGCCTAACACATGCAAGTCGAACGGATCCTTCGGGATTAGTGGCGGACGGGTGAGTAACACGTGGGAACGTGCCTTTTGGTTCGGAACAACTCAGGGAAACTTGAGCTAATACCGGATAAGCCTTTCGAGGGAAAGATTTATCGCCATTAGAGCGGCCCGCGTAGGATTAGCTAGTTGGTGGGGTAAAGGCCCACCAAGGCTACGATCCTTAGCTGGTCTGAGAGGATGATCAGCCACATTGGGACTGAGACACGGCCCAAACTCCTACGGGAGGCAGCAGTGGGGAATCTTGCGCAATGGGCGAAAGCCTGACGCAGCCATGCCGCGTGAATGATGAAGGTCTTAGGATTGTAAAATTCTTTCACCGAGGACGATAATGACGGTACTCGGAGAAGAAGCCCCGGCTAACTTCGTGCCAGCAGCCGCGGTAATACGAAGGGGGCTAGCGTTGCTCGGAATTACTGGGCGTAAAGGGAGCGTAGGCGGATAGTTTAGTCAGAGGTGAAAGCCCAGGGCTCAACCTTGGAATTGCCTTTGATACTGGCTATCTTGAGTACGGAAGAGGTATGTGGAACTCCGAGTGTAGAGGTGAAATTCGTAGATATTCGGAAGAACACCAGTGGCGAAGGCGACATACTGGTCCGTTACTGACGCTGAGGCTCGAAAGCGTGGGGAGCAAACAGGATTAGATACCCTGGTAGTCCACGCTGTAAACGATGAGTGCTAGTTGTCGGCATGCATGCATGTCGGTGACGCAGCTAACGCATTAAGCACTCCGCCTGGGGAGTACGGTCGCAAGATTAAAACTCAAAGGAATTGACGGGGGCCCGCACAAGCGGTGGAGCATGTGGTTTAATTCGAAGCAACGCGCAGAACCTTACCACCTTTTGACATGCCCGGACCGGCAGAGAGATCTGTCTTTCCCTTCGGGGACTGGGACACAGGTGCTGCATGGCTGTCGTCAGCTCGTGTCGTGAGATGTTGGGTTAAGTCCCGCAACGAGCGCAACCCTCGCTATTAGTTGCCATCAGGTTTGGCTGGGCACTCTAATAGGACCGCCGGTGGTAAGCCGGAGGAAGGTGGGGATGACGTCAAGTCCTCATGGCCCTTACAAGGTGGGCTACACACGTGCTACAATGGCGACTACAGAGGGCTGCAATCCGCGAGGGGGAGCCAATCCCAAAAAGTCGTCTCAGTTCGGATTGCACTCTGCAACTCGAGTGCATGAAGTTGGAATCGCTAGTAATCGCGGATCAGCATGCCGCGGTGAATACGTTCCCGGGCCTTGTACACACCGCCCGTCACACCATGGGAGTTGGCTCTACCCGAAGGCGCTGCGCTAACCCGCAAGGGAGGTAGGCGACCACGGTAGGGTCAGCGACTGGGGTGAAGTCGTAACAAGGTAGCCGTAGGGGAACCTGCGGCTGGATCACCTCCTTTCTAAGGACTGTCTCTCCAAGGTTTGCGCCTTATTGAGACGTCTAAATATACAGATGAGCGGATCGCCGCCGTCTTCGTTTCTCTTTCCACTCCTCACCAGCCGTTCAGGCGGGTGGGCGATCGCGAGCCCAGGACGGGCCTCGTAAATCTGCCCTTGGGCGGGTTGCGGGGATCTGGTCTATGCGGCCTATGGGCCCGTAGCTCAGTTGGTTAGAGCGCACGCTTGATAAGCGTGAGGTCATAAGTTCAAATCTTATCGGGCCTACCAACCTTCCAGTTACGTAACGCAACCGACCCAGCTCTCCTGGGCTACAGCAACTCACCGCAAGGCGGCGAGGGGCCATAGCTCAGCTGGTAGAGCGCCTGCTTTGCAAGCAGGATGTCGTCGGTTCGAATCCGTCTGGCTCCACCATCTCTTCATCCGGAAGACATGGTAACGCGATCGAGGAATGATCAAGTTTGCGACCTGGCTTTGGCCGGTCGCGAAATGACATCGTGAATGTAGGGTTTAACCGCCGTCAGTCTCTCACCCTTGGGAGCCTGCTGGTTTTAGGTTGGACTTTGAAGAAGACATCAAATGTCTGACTACAAAGCGCATGCGACACGTCCCCTAGACGTGAAGCGCATGGGTTTTGCTGAGAACGATCAAGCGCATAAGGGCTTCTGACGGATGCCTTGGCATTGAGAGGCGATGAAGGACGTGGCACGCTGCGATAAGAGCCGGGGAGGCGCGAGCACCCTTTGATCCGGCTATTTCCGAATGGGGAAACCCACCTTTATGGTCACTCCACTTGTCTCCAACCTCGGTTGGATACGTAGTGGGTTGGTCAGAAGAGGTATAATGGGCTGAATACATAGGCTCCATTAAGCAAACCCGGGGAACTGAAACATCTCAGTACCCGGAGGAAAGGACATCAACCGAGACTCCCGTAGTAGTGGCGAGCGAACCGGGACCAGGCCAGTGCTGTCGTGACATAAAGCTGAACGACTTGGAAAAGTCGGCCATAGTGGGTGAGAGCCCCGTAAGCGTCAAATAGCGACAGACTCGAGTAGGGCGGGACACGTGAAATCCTGTCTGAACATGGGGGGACCACCCTCCAAGCCTAAGTACTCCTCAATGACCGATAGTGAACAAGTACCGTGAGGGAAAGGTGAAAAGCACCCCGACAAGGGGAGTGAAACAGATCCTGAAATCGGAAGCCTACAAGCAGTCGGAGCCACCGCGCGTGGTGACGGCGTACCTTTTGTATAATGGGTCAGCGACTTCATGTGCCGTGCAAGCTTAAGCCGTTAGGTGTAGGCGTAGCGAAAGCGAGTCTGAATAGGGCGAATAAGTACGTCGCATGACGACCCGAAACCAGGTGATCTATCCATGAGCAGGTTGAAGGTAAGGTAACACTTACTGGAGGACCGAACCGGTGAACGTTGAAAAGTTCTCGGATGACTTGTGGATAGGGGTGAAAGGCCAATCAAACCTGGACATAGCTGGTTCTCCGCGAAAACTATTTAGGTAGTGCCTCAGACGGACTCCTCGGGGGGTAGAGCACTGAATGGATGCGGGGGGAGCGATCTCTACCAATTCTAATCAAACTCCGAATACCCGAGAGAGATATCTGGGAGACACACGGCGGGTGCTAACGTCCGTCGTGAAAAGGGAAACAACCCTAACCATCATCTAAGGCCCCCAAGTTCTGGCTAAGTGGGAAACGATGTGGGTTTGCTTTGACAACCAGGATGTTGGCTTAGAAGCAGCCATCATTTAAAGAAAGCGTAACAGCTCACTGGTCAAGCGAACCTGCGCGGAAAATGTAACGGGGCTCAAGCCAGACGCCGAAGGTATGGGTTTGCACTTTGTGCAAGCGGTAGCGGAGCGTTCCGTAAGCCGTTGAAGGTGAGGCGTGAGCCTTGCTGGAGGTATCGGAAGTGAGAATGCTGACATGAGTAGCGATAAAGAGTGTGAGAGACACTCTCGCCGAAAGCCCAAGGGTTCCTGCGTAAAGCTAATCTGCGCAGGGTTAGTCGGCCCCTAAGGCGAGGCCGAAAGGCGTAGTCGATGGGAATCAGGTGAATATTCCTGAACCAGTTGGAAGTGACGGATCTGGTAAATTGTCTAGGCTTATTGGATTGCTCTGGGCAGTGAACAGGTCCCTGGAAATAACTCCAACGGAGACCGTACCCGAAACCGACACAGGTGGGCAGGTAGAGTATACCAAGGCGCTTGAGAGAACTATGCTGAAGGAACTCGGCAAATTGCACGCGTAACTTCGGGATAAGCGTGACTCTTATTTGGGCAACCAGATAAGAGTGGCACAGGCCAGGGGGTAGCGACTGTTTATCAAAAACACAGGGCTCTGCGAAGCCGCAAGGCGACGTATAGGGTCTGACGCCTGCCCGGTGCCGGAAGGTTAAAAGGAGTGGTGCAAGCTGCGAATTGAAGCCCCGGTAAACGGCGGCCGTAACTATAACGGTCCTAAGGTAGCGAAATTCCTTGTCGGGTAAGTTCCGACCTGCACGAATGGCGTAACGACTTCCCCACTGTCTCCAGCATAGGCTCAGCGAAATTGAATTCCCCGTGAAGATGCGGGGTTCCCGCGGTCAGACGGAAAGACCCTATGAACCTTTACTGCAGCTTCGCCTTGGCGTTAGCAACAACATGTGTAGGATAGGTGGGAGGCTATGAAACTTGGGCGCTAGTTCGAGTGGAGCCATCCTTGAAATACCACCCTTATTGTTGTTGACGTCTAACCGCGGCCCGTTATCCGGGTCCGGGACATGGCGTGGCGGGCAGTTTGACTGGGGCGGTCGCCTCCCAAAGTGTAACGGAGGCGCGCGATGGTGGGCTCAGACCGGTCGGAAATCGGTCGTCGAGTGCAATGGCATAAGCCCGCCTGACTGCGAGACTGACAAGTCGAGCAGAGACGAAAGTCGGCCATAGTGATCCGGTGGTCCTGCGTGGAAGGGCCATCGCTCAACGAATAAAAGGTACTCTAGGGATAACAGGCTGATTTTGCCCAAGAGTCCATATCGACGGCAAAGTTTGGCACCTCGATGTCGGCTCATCACATCCTGGGGCTGGAGCAGGTCCCAAGGGTTCGGCTGTTCGCCGATTAAAGTGGTACGTGAGCTGGGTTCAGAACGTCGTGAGACAGTTTGGTCCCTATCTGCCGTGGGTGTACGAGACTTGAGAGGATCTGTCCCTAGTACGAGAGGACCGGGATGGACACACCTCTGGTGGACCTGTCATGGCGCCAGCTGTGCAGCAGGGTAGCTAAGTGTGGAATAGATAACCGCTGAAAGCATCTAAGCGGGAAACTAACCTCAAAACAAGGTCTCGCTGAGAGCCGTGGAAGACCACCACGTTGATAGGCCAGGTGTGGAAGCGCTGTGAGGCGTGTAGCTTACTGGTACTAATAGCTCGATAGGCTTGATCGTTCTTCAGCCAAACCTATGCAAACGCTCTTTGTAGCTAAACATTCGATGTCTTCTTCAACTTAAAACCAGCGCCCATAAAGCGCTGCATGCATCCTTTTTGCTGACCTGGTGGCTATGCCGGGGGTTCCCCACCCGATCCCATTCCGAACTCGGTCGTTAAGTCCCCCTGGGCCAATGGTACTTCGTCTCAAGGCGCGGGAGAGTAGGTCGCCGCCAGGTCCGCTAAAAGGATGCTTCAAAGCTCAAAGTCCAAAACCCTACATCACGATTACATAACTACCGACTTCGCCGCGGGGTGGAGCAGCCCGGTAGCTCGTCAGGCTCATAACCTGAAGGTCACAGGTTCAAATCCTGTCCCCGCACCCAAAGACAAGAATGGCCTCCTTCGGGAGGCCATTTTTCGTTGTCCCGCGCCCCTTCAGTCGCGGATGTCCGGCCGCGCTGCGGCGATATGGGCCGCTAGGTCCTTGCCTCCGTCCCCTGATTTAACGACGACCGAGCCCTGGCCCGGATCAAGCCGGCCAGCTCCGACGATCGGCCTCTCGCCCGTCGGCTCGACCTTCACCTGATCTTCCGTGCGAGGGACGGGGCGGTGAGGCGGGGCAATGGGTCTCGATGCCGGGGCCGCCTGGAGATTCGAATCGTTCAACGCCGTCGAAATGGCTGATCGAGCAGCGGCCGGTCTCCGGATGCTATGCTCGGATTGTCTGCGGGCTCGACCAGGTGGGCCATTGGCCGCGGCGCCGGGATTAAAGCCGTCCGCCCCATCGATTCTTCGGCCAGCCCCCCGCCTGGATCAGCGCCCGGCTGCCGGATCACGCAGGGGCCGCCCCGGTCTTCGGCGAGGATTCCGTGAAAAGTCCGGATGAAGTCGCGCTCCTGTCACATCATCGGCCGGGATCCTGCCGATTCAACCAGAAGGGGCTTGCCGTGCTCAGTTTCACGGCCTATATCCGCCCCTCGCTCGGAAACGGACGGCGGCCCAACGGGGCGGGGCTTAAAGGCCTTGCAAAGTTGGAACGGCTTCGATAGTTTCCGCGCTCCAATCGACTCGGAGATGGATTTCAGAGGGTTGCCTCGGCGGCCCTGGTCCATCTTTTGCCTTCTCCGCAGAGACTTTCGTCTCGGTGAATTAAGTAAAACGAAGAGGTTGACTCGGAAGTGGTGGTTCAATAGAAGCGCCCTCCGACATCGCCGCCAAGAGTTCGCAAGAATTCAGCGGCGCGATGGAAAGACTAGGTGGCTCTTTCTTCTGAAAGAAAAGCTTGACTGGGTTGGTTCTTTACTTTAAGAACTGGCCTCTCGGTTGGACTGGTTTTTCTGGTCTGGCTGGATTTGTTGGGTGGGTTTGAAAAAACCATTTGACACGGACTTCGGGGTTGGATAGATAGCCGCCTCCGCCGACATCGGGCGCTAAACGATGGGGTCACTGAGGTGGCTTCGGGTCTTTGACATTGTTGATTTGGAAAGAGAAACGCAGGCGGCGGCGCTCTGGCGATGGACTGAAAAGGTTCATCTCGAACGCTGACAAATGCGGTCTCTTGAAGATACCATGAATATCATGGACCAAAGCTTCGGCTTTGATCCATCGATGTGATTGGGAACTCGTCAAGATACTATGCAAACCAGAACCAATTCCTCGGTTTTCCCCTTGGAATTGAAGTCTGTGTTAGCGGTCAACTCAACCTGAGAGTTTGATCCTGGCTCAGAGCGAACGCTGGCGGCAGGCCTAACACATGCAAGTCGAACGGATCCTTCGGGATTAGTGGCGGACGGGTGAGTAACACGTGGGAACGTGCCTTTTGGTTCGGAACAACTCAGGGAAACTTGAGCTAATACCGGATAAGCCTTTCGAGGGAAAGATTTATCGCCATTAGAGCGGCCCGCGTAGGATTAGCTAGTTGGTGGGGTAAAGGCCACCAAGGCTACGATCCTTAGCTGGTCTGAGAGGATGATCAGCCACATTGGGACTGAGACACGGCCCAAACTCCTACGGGAGGCAGCAGTGGGGAATCTTGCGCAATGGGCGAAAGCCTGACGCAGCCATGCCGCGTGAATGATGAAGGTCTTAGGATTGTAAAATTCTTTCACCGAGGACGATAATGACGGTACTCGGAGAAGAAGCCCGGCTAACTTCGTGCCAGCAGCCGCGGTAATACGAAGGGGGCTAGCGTTGCTCGGAATTACTGGGCGTAAAGGGAGCGTAGGCGGATAGTTTAGTCAGAGGTGAAAGCCCAGGGCTCAACCTTGGAATTGCCTTTGATACTGGCTATCTTGAGTACGGAAGAGGTATGTGGAACTCCGAGTGTAGAGGTGAAATTCGTAGATATTCGGAAGAACACCAGTGGCGAAGGCGACATACTGGTCCGTTACTGACGCTGAGGCTCGAAAGCGTGGGGAGCAAACAGGATTAGATACCCTGGTAGTCCACGCTGTAAACGATGAGTGCTAGTTGTCGGCATGCATGCATGTCGGTGACGCAGCTAACGCATTAAGCACTCCGCCTGGGGAGTACGGTCGCAAGATTAAAACTCAAAGGAATTGACGGGGGCCCCGCACAAGCGGTGGAGCATGTGGTTTAATTCGAAGCAACGCGCAGAACCTTACCACCTTTTGACATGCCCGGACCGGCAGAGAGATCTGTCTTTCCCTTCGGGGACTGGGACACAGGTGCTGCATGGCTGTCGTCAGCTCGTGTCGTGAGATGTTGGGTTAAGTCCCGCAACGAGCGCAACCCTCGCTATTAGTTGCCATCAGGTTTGGCTGGGCACTCTAATAGGACCGCCGGTGGTAAAGCCGGAGGAAGGTGGGGATGACGTCAAGTCCTCATGGCCCTTACAAGGTGGGCTACACAC
>NZ_PEGG01000031.1 GCF_002737765.1 Caulobacter sp. B11
GACCGACTTCCTGGGCCGCAACGACCTGTTCCAGAACGCTGTCCGCAAGATCGCGGCCGTCGGCCTGGATCACGTCGGCATCGACGCATCAACGCCGGCAAGACCTCGGATTCCGAAGTCGTCGCCGACGTCCTGACCAACTGATCGCCCCATCGGCGAGAACATGGTCCTGCGTCGCTCGGCCCGGTTCAGCGTCGCCGAAGGGCGCCGTGTCGACCTATATCCACAACGCCACCGCGCCCGAACTGGGCCGCATCGGCGTTTCTGGTGGCCATCGAAGGCGCCGGCGACCAGGCCAAGATCCAGGAACTGGGCCGCAAGATCGCCATGCACGTGCCGCGACGGCTCCGCTGTCGCTGTCGCCGGATGATCTGGACCAGGCCGCGATCGACAAGGAACGCGCCATCTTCACCGAACAGGCGCTGGAATCGGGCAAGCCCCCGGCCGTCGTCGAAAAGATGGTCGAAGGCCGGATCCGCAAGTTCCTCGAAGAAGTCGTGCTGCTGAAGCAAGCCTTCGTGATGAACCCGGACCAGACCGTCGAGCAGCTGGTCGCCGAGACCGGCAAGGAACTCGGTTCGACCCTGACGGTGAAGGGCTTTGTTCGCCTCGCCCTCGGCGAAGGCGTTGAAAAGGCTCCGGCCGGTGATTTCGCCGCTGAAGTCGCTGCCATGACCGGCGGTCAGGCCTAGTCCAAGGCTCCCAGGCGCGTCTTCGGACGGGCTCGGGATCCCTGAAGTCTTCAAGGGCGCGGCGCGTTTGACGCGCGCCGCGCCCTTGTCACGCCTGTGAAGTCTCGCGGGCGGCAAAACCGATCCCACTTTTGCCGAACGCGCACTATGTTGCGTCTCGACGACTCAGGAACAGCCGGCCCATGTCCGATCTCAGCCCCCTCGCGCCCAAACAGTACCGCCGCGTGCTCCTGAAGGTGTCGGGCGAGGTGCTGATGGGCGATACCCCTACGGGATCGACACCAACACCGTCGAAGCCGTGGCCCAGGACATCGCCCAGATCGTCAAATCAGGCGTGGAGCTGTGCCTGGTGATCGGTGGCGGCAACATCTTTCGCGGCATGGCGGGCGCCGCCAAGGGCATGGAACGCTCCAGCGCCGACTATATGGGCATGCTGGCGACCGTGATGAACGCCCTGGCCATGCAGGATGCTCTCGAGCGCATCGGGGTCTCCACCCGCGTGCAGTCGGCTATTCCCATGGCGACCGTCTGCGAGCCCTATATTCGCCGCCGGGCTCAGCGCCACCTTGAGAAGGGGCGGGTGGTGATCTTCGCCGCAGGCACCGGCAACCCGTTTTTCACGACCGATACAGCCGCCGCGCTTCGCGCCGCGGAAATGCAGTGTGACGCACTGTTCAAGGGCACCAGTGTCGACGGGGTCTATACCGCCGATCCCAAAAAGGATCCCGACGCCAAGCGCTATGATCGCCTCAGCTACATGGACGTCCTGGCCAAGGATTTGCGGGTCATGGACGCCTCAGCCGTGGCCTTGATGCGTGACAGCAATATTCCGATCATCGTGTTCTCGATCAAGGGACGGGGCAATCTGCTCACTGTCCTGCGAGGCGAGGGGACCCATACGGTCGTCTCCGACGATCGCGCCGCTTAGTTCCAGCGAGGAGAGCCACATGGCCGCCGCCGAAAAACCTGTTCTGGCCCGCTACAAGGACCGCATGGACAAGGCCGTCCTGTCCCTGAAGGAAGACTTCGCGGGGCTGCGCACCGGTCGCGCCTCCGCGGGCCTGCTCGACCAGATCATGGTCAATGCCTATGGCTCGATGGTGCAACTCAACACCGTCGCCTCGATCAGCGTGCCCGAGCCGCGCCAGATCAATGTCAATATCTGGGACAAGGGCGTCGTCTCGGCCGTTGAAAAGGCCATCCGCAATTCCGACCTGGGTCTAAACCCCGTGGTCGAGGGCAATAATCTCCGGATTCCGATCCCGCCCCTGACCGAAGAGCGCCGCAAGGATCTGGTCAAGATCGCTGGCAAATACGCCGAGGCCCAGAAGGTCGCCGTTCGCAATATCCGTCGCGACGGCAATGACGACCTGAAGAAGGCCGAGAAGGCGAGCGTGATCAGCGAGGACGAGCTGAAGAAGATGGAAACCGAGGTCCAGAAGATGACCGACGCGGCCATCAAGCAGGTCGACGAGGCCTTGAAAACCAAAGAACAAGAGATCATGCAGGTTTAGTCGTCACCGGTCGGGGAGACGAGAAGGAAGGCTTAAGCGTATGGCGCCGACCACGGGCCTGCAGGATGTCTCGACGCACGCTGTTGGTGCGTCGCGGGGCCTGCACGTGGCCATCATCATGGACGGCAATGGGCGTTGGGCGAAGCGGCGTAATCTGCCGCGCGTCCTGGGCCACCGCGCCGGCGTGGCGGCGTTGAAGCGTACCGTCGAGGGCGCCCCCGCGCTTGGCGTGACCGTGCTGACGGTGTTTGGCTTCTCGACCGAGAACTGGAGCCGCCCGGCCAGCGAAGTCTCCGAACTGATGGCGCTGCTGAAGGCCTATGTTGAGTCGGATCTGGATCGGCTCGCCAAGGAAGGCGTCAGGGTTCGGATCATTGGCCGGCATACGGGCCTGCCCTCGGACGTGCTGGACGTGATCGAGCGCGCCGAACGACGGACCGCGGACAATCATCGTTTTCTGCTTCAGGTCGCCTTCAACTATGGCGGCCGGGCCGACATTACCGACGCCGCCCGCCGCTTCGCCCAAGCTGTTGCGCTTGGCGAGGCCAAGGCTGAAGATCTTGATGAAGCGCGTTTTGAATCGCTGCTTTCAACCGCCCAGGCGCCCGCGCCCGACCTGATCATCCGCACCAGTGGAGAGCGGCGTATTTCCAACTTCCTGCTTTGGGAATGCGCCTATTCGGAACTGGTGTTCCAGGATGTCCTGTGGCCCGACTACGGACCCGACGCCCTGGCCGCGGCCCTGACCGACTATCGAAGCCGTGATCGGCGCTATGGGGGCTTAGCTGCCGATGACGTCGCCGTCGCCGGCTAAGCGTTTCAATTGGACGAATTTGCGGGTGCGCGTGGTCTCGGCCACCGTGCTTGTACCCACCGTCGTGGCCGCCGTGTGGTTCGGCGGGGTCTGGTTCCTCGGGCTGATTGCGGTGGGCGTGGCCCTGCTCGCGCGCGAATGGGCGATGATGAGCGCCAAGCGCACCCCGATCGGCGTGGCGTCGGTCATCGCGGTCGCCGTGCTGGTGGCCCTGATCGCCGCCTATCGCGATCATTATTATCTGACATGGCCCCTGGTGATCGGCGGCGCGATCGCGGCGGCCCTGATCGCCCGCGGCGCGGTGGAGCGACGGGCCGACGCCGCCTATGGCGTGGTCTATATCGCGCCGGCCTGCATCGCCATGGTCTGGCTGCGCGAGGGCCCTGCGGGGCTCAGCTGGGTGCTGCTGATGTTCACGGTGACCTGGTTCGCTGATATTTTCGCGTTCGTTGTCGGCAGTCTCGCCAAGGGTCCCAAGCTCTGGCCGCGCTTTTCGCCGAACAAGACCTGGTCGGGCTTCTTTGGGGGCCTGGTCGCCGCGACCATCGGCGGCGTCTTCATCAAGCTGCTGGCCGATCTTCTGCCGGCCCTGCCGCCGATCGAAATCGGCTGGCCGGTCGTGGCGATCACCGGCTTTCTCGGCGGACTGGCGACCATGATGGGCGATCTTTGGGAGTCGATGTTGAAGCGTCGCTTCGGCGTCAAGGACTCCGGAGATCTGATACCGGGTCATGGCGGCCTGCTGGACCGGGTAGATGGTCTGATGTTCGCCGCCATTGTCGTCGCCGGCGTTCGCCTTTTGGCGCAATGGGGTTGGTTGACGTGACCACGCCCCGCAAGGTGGTGGTCCTGGGGTCTACGGGCTCGATAGGCGTTTCGACCCTAGACCTGTTCGCCCAAGCCCAGCTGGACGTCGAGATCCTGGCCCTGACGGCGGGCCGCAATGTCGAGAAACTGGCTGAGCAGGCCCGACGTTGGAGGCCCCGGATCGCCGTGATCGCCGATCCGGCGCTTCTGGGCGACCTTCGCCAAAGGCTTGCGGGCTCGGGTATCGAGACGGCCGCCGGCCCCGACGCGGTCGTGGAAGCGGCCGCCATGGGGGCTGACTGGGTGATGTCGGCGATCGTCGGCGCGGCGGGGCTGGCGCCGACGCTCGCCGCCGCGCGCACGGGCGCGGTGATCGCCCTGGCCAACAAGGAGAGCCTGGTCTGCGCGGGCCCTGACCTGCTGGCCATCGCCCGGGCCGCCGGGGGATCGGTGATCCCGGTCGATTCCGAGCATTCGGCGATCTTCCAGGTTTTGCAGCGCGACTGCCTGGACCGGGTCGCGCGCCTGATCCTCACCGCCTCGGGCGGACCGTTTCGCACCTGGACCCTGGAGGCCATGGCCCAGGCGACGCCGGCCCAGGCCGTGGCCCATCCCAACTGGTCGATGGGCGCCAAGATCTCGGTCGATTCCGCGACGATGATGAACAAGGGCCTCGAGATGATCGAAGCCTCCTATCTGTTCAGCACGCCTCAGGAACGCATCGATGTGGTGATCCACCCGCAATCGGTGATTCACAGCCTAGTGGAATATACCGACGGTTCGACCCTGGCGCAGCTGGGGCCGCCGGACATGCGCAGCCCCATTTCCTGCGCCTATTCCTGGCCGGAACGGCTGGACTGGCCTGCGCAGCGCCTCGACCTGGCCGCTTATGCCCAACTGACCTTCGAGGCGCCCGACCACGACCGGTTTCCTTCCATCGGCATCGCGCGTGAAGCGCTGCGCCTCGGCGGGGGCGCTCCAGCGGCGATGAACGCGGCCAATGAGGTCGCGGTCGCGGCCTTCCTTGACCACCAGATCGGCTTTCTGGATATTGCCGGCGCGGTGGCGGGGACCCTGGAACGCATGAATAGCCTTGGAGACCTCGCCACGACCGGCGGCGACGCCCTCGACAACGCCCTGATGACAGATGTCAGCGCTCGCCGCATTGCGGCCGAGGTTGTCGGTCAAGTTCACCGTCGAAACTGAAGACGAGAAAAATCCCGACATGCTCGGCTTCATGCAGTCCGCCGCTTCCTACGTCATCGCCTTCCCGCTGGTTATCCTGCTGGTCGTGACGGTGCATGAGCTTGGGCACTTCTGGGCCGCCAAGGCCTTCGGGGTCGCGATCGATCGATTCGCCATCGGCTTCGGCCGGCCGATTCTCTCCTGGCGGGACAAGTCGGGCGTGCAGTGGCAACTCGGCTGGATCCCATTGGGCGGCTATGTGCGCTTCGCTGGCGACGAGAACGCCGCTAGCGTGCCCGATCAAGACGATCTGGCCAGCCTGCGGACGGCGATCGAGGCCCGGGAAGGCCGAGAGGCCGTCGCGCGCTACTTCCATTTCAAGCCCCTGTGGCAAAGAGCGATCGTGGTCGCGGCCGGGCCCGTGGCCAATTTCCTGCTGGCGATCGTGCTGTTCGCGGTCCTGCTCGGCGTGTTCGGCGAGACCGTTCGGCGGCCGATCGTCGGCGGCCTGATTGAAGGCGGCGCGGCGGCGCGCGCCGGATTCCAGCAGGGCGACGTGGTGCTGTCGGCCAATGGCCGTCACCTGAAGAGCTTCGACGATCTCGATCGGTTCGTGATGCTGCGCAGCGACGTGCCGATCCACTTCAAGGTCAAACGCGGCGACCGCGAGATCGACCTTGAGGCGACACCGGCGCTGCAGTCGATTCCGGATGGCCTCGGCGGCAGCCAGAAGGGCGGCGTCCTCGGCTTTGGCGCGCCGGCCATCGTCGCTGAGGTTCAAAAGGGCTCGGCCGCCGAGGGCGCGGGCATCCAGCGAGGGGATGTGATCCAGCGGGTCGATGGCCGCCGCATCGGCAGTTTTGAAGACCTGACGGCGCTTGTTCGGGCCAAGGGCGCCCAACCCATCACCCTGAGCGTCTATCGGGGCGGCGAAACGCTCGACCTGACGGCCACGCCCCGGCTGGGCCAGGCGCCCGGCGCCGATGGCAAGACCGAGCGCAGGGTGCTGCTCGGCCTCAGCGGCGGCATTCCGCGCAGCCACGTCGAACGCATTCGCTACAACCCCATCCAGGCCGTCGGCGCGGGCATGCGCCGGACCTGGGACGTGCTCGACACCACGGTCTACTATCTGGGGCGCATCATTCGCGGCCAGGTTTCCGCCGAGCAGATCGGCGGGCCGCTGGGCATCGCCAAGACCTCGGGTCAGGTCGCCCAGGCCGGCGCCGCTGGCGCTCCGGATTTCCCGACCATGATGCTCGGGGCCGCGGTGGCGCTGCTCGGCCTATCGGCGATCCTGTCCGTCAGCATCGGTTTCATGAATCTGTTGCCAATACCCGTTCTGGACGGGGGGCATTTGCTGTTCTACGCCTATGAAGCGGTCGCGCGGCGGCCGTTGGGGGCGCGGCTGCAAGCGGCCGGCTATCGGGTTGGTCTTGCGCTGTTGCTGGGTTTCATGTTGTTCGCGACGTGGAATGATCTGCAGCGCTTGAGCGTGTTCAAATTTTTTGGCGGCCTCTTCTCGTGAAAGGCCGCCTTTCGTCCATGATTGGTCCCATGAACAAAATTCGCGCCCAAAGCGCCGCGTTCGCCACTATCGCTGCGCTGCTACTCGGATCCACCGCGCTGGTCGCGCCTCAGGCGGCGTTCGCCCAGGCCCAGAGCGGCGTGGTGCAACGCATCGTCGTTCAAGGCAATGAACGGATCGAGCAGGGCACGGTGTTGTCCTATCTGCCGATCCAGCCCGGCGAAACCGTTGATCCCCAGCGGCTCGACCTGGCGCTGAAGACCCTGGCCCGCACGGACCTCTTCGCCGACGTGAAGATCGAGCTGTTGGGCGGCGACCTGATCGTGAGGGTCGTTGAGAACCCGATCATCAATCAGGTGGTCTTTGAGGGGAACTCGGCGCTCAAGGAAGACAAGCTGAAAGACGAAGTGCAGATCCGCCCGCGCGGCATCTTCACCCGCGCCAAGGTTCAGGCCGACGTTCAGCGGATCATCGAACTTTATCGTCGATCGGGCCGGATCTCGGCGACGGTGACGCCCAAGGTCGTCGAGCTGCCGCAAAAGCGGGTCGATCTGGTGTTCGAGATCAATGAAGGGCCCAAGAGCGGGGTGCTGGGGGTCAATTTCCTCGGCAACAGCGAATTCTCGGACAACGATCTGCGCGATGTGATCGTGACCAAGGAGTCGCACTGGTACAAGTTCCTGACCAGCAACGACAATTACGATCCCGACCGGATCGAGTACGACCGCGAGCAGCTGCGCAAGCACTACCGCAACCGCGGCTATTTCGATTTCCGCGTTGTGGCCTCGGTGGCCGAACTGGCCGCCGACAAGAACGGCTTCGCGATCACCTATACGGTCGATGAGGGCCCGCAATACAAGTTCGGCAAGATCACCGTCGACACCGAGCTGAAGAAGCTGGACGGGGCGCTTCTGGCCCAGATCGTGCCGATCCGCGCCGGTCAGCTGTATGAAGACGAGCGCATCGAGCAGGCGACCGACGCCCTGACCTTCGCGGCGGGCGCCGCCGGCTTCGCCTTCGTGGACGTTCGGCCGCGCTATGTGCCCAATCGCGAGACCAACACGGTCGACGTGGTGTTCCAGGTCCGTGAAGGGCCGCGCGTCTATGTCGATCGCATCGACATCGTCGGCAACACCCGCACTCTGGACTATGTGCTGCGCCGCGAACTCGAGGTGGCCGAAGGCGACGCCTATAACCGCGTGCTGGTCGATCGCTCCAAGAACAATATTCGCCGCCTGGGCTTCTTCAAGGACGTCACTATCGAGGAGCTGCCCAGCGGCCAGCCCGACCGCACAGCCCTGCGCGTGAAGGTCGAGGAACAGCCGACCGGTGAGCTTTCGTTCAGCGCCGGCTACAGCTCGGTCGACCAGCTGGTGCTCGATGTCGGCATCACCGAGCGCAACTTCCGCGGCCGGGGCCAGAACCTGCGGGCCCGCGTCTCGGTCGGTTCGCTGCGCCAGCAGATCGATTTCGCCTTCACCGAGCCGCGCTTCATGGGGCGCGACCTGCGCGCCGGGGTCGACGTCTATTCGTACCGCTACGACCTCAGCGACTATGCCGCCTATGACACCAAGTCGACCGGCGGCAATCTGCGCTTCGGCTTCCCCCTGACCCAGAACGCCTCGATGAGCGTGCGCTACACCCTGCGTCAGGATGAGGTCAGCGTCGCCGACAGCCTGTGCGCCGGCGGCTCGGTGTCTCAGATCCTGTGCCTGCAGCGCGGGGCCTATATGACCTCGCTGATCGGCTATGGCCTGCGCCTGGATCGGCGCAATGACCCCATCCGGCCGACGCGTGGCTGGTTCGCCGACCTCAACCAGGACCTGGCGGGCTTTGGCGGCGACGTGAACTATCTGAAGACCGAAGCCGACGGCGGCTGGTACTGGGGCTTCAACAAGGACTTCGTGTTCAGCGCCACCGGTTCGGCGGGCTATATCGAAGGCTGGGGCGGCGACAACGTTCGGATTAATGACCGCTTCTACAAGGGCGGCTCATCGTTCCGAGGCTTCGAAACGGCGGGTATCGGGCCGCGCGACATCAGCGTCGACAGCAATTCGATGGGCGCCAAGCTCTATGCGGTCGGCACGCTTGAACTGACCATTCCGACCCTGTTGCCCGAGCAGTACGGCATCAAGGCCGCGCTGTTCAGCGACTTCGGCACCGCCGGCCTACTGGACGACGTTGACCGCCAGAACTCGCCGGGGGTGTTCAATGCGAACATCCGTGACGACCTCTCGCTTCGCGCGTCGGCAGGCGTCAGCATCGACTGGAAATCGCCCATGGGGCCCATCCGGTTCGACCTTAGCCAAATTCTTGCCAAAGAAGATTACGACAGAACCGAAACGTTCCGGTTCTCCACCTCCACAAGGTTTTAATGAGCATGATCTCCAAATTCCTCGTCGCGACCGTTTCCGGTCTGACCGTGGTGGCCATGGCGTCCAGCGCCCTGGCTCAAGCCGCGCCGCTGGCCAAGCCGGCGGCGGCGCCCGTCGCGCCGCAGATCACCCACGGTCCCGCCATCACCGGCCTTTGCGTGTTTTCGTCGGGCGCCATCCGGGGCGCCTCTGTCACGGGCAAGGCGATGGACGCGCGTCTGAAGGCTCTGCAAACCTCGGCCGAAGCGCCGCTCACGGCGCGTGAAAAGGCCCTGCAAACGCGCATCGAGGCCTATAACGCCGGCGCCAAGACCGCTGCCGTCGATATCAACGCTCGGGAAAAGCAGAAGTCCGACCTGGAAGTCGAGCAGAACGCCCTCCAGCGTGACGCCGGCCACATGCAGCTGGAACTCGTCGCCACGGCCAATCTGGCTCAGCAGCAATATGGCGCTGAACTGCAGCCTGCGGTGATTGCGGCCTACCAGCAAAAGCAGTGCAGCATGCTGCTGGAGCGCAATGGCGTGGCGATCTTCAATCCCGCCATGGATATCAGCGCCCAGATCATCGCTCTGCTCGACGCGCGAGGCAAGGCCGCCACGTTCCAGAGCTTCGAGCGCACCAAGCTGACGCAGCAACAGGCTGCTCAGCTGGCGGCCGAGCTGCAACGCAACTAATCTGCAATTTGCCGCGGGACCGCGTCTCGATCCTCGCGATCGAGAGGCGGTTCTGCGGTGAAGTTGACTCGCGGCGTCGATCCTTCGTCTAGATTGCCTTGGGGCGGGTGATTCCTCGTCCGCCTGGCGGGCGCCGCCGAGAGGACTGCATGCCGGACGCAAGATTCTTCGAGACCCTCGGCCCGGTTTCCGTGGCCGATCTCGCCGCGCTGAGCGGGGCCCGCTTGGCGGATGCCGGCCTGGGCGACCGCCTGATCGGCGGCGTCGCGCCCCTGGATGGCGCAACCGTCACCGACATCACATTCTTTTCTGATCGAAAACGCCTTGCCGCTCTGACCGCGAGCAGCGCCGGCGCCTGTTTCCTGCGCCCGGACAGCGAATGCGACGCGCCGGCCGGGTGCGCGGTGCTGATCACCGCCCACCCTCAGGCCGCCTGGGCGGCGGCGGCCAACCGTCTGTTCGCCCCGCGCCTCCACGTCTCCGCGACCGCGGCCCTGCATCCCGACATCGAGATGGAGAAGGGGTAAGCATCGGCCCGGGCGTCATCATCGGGCCGGGCGTTTCGCATCGGTCGCGGCACAAGGCTGGCGCCAGGCGCTGTGATCGGTCCAGGCGTGACCATTGGGCGAAACTGCGTGATCGGCGCCAATGCGGTGATCGGCTTCGCCCTGATCGGCGACCGGGTCTCCATCCATGCCGCGCGCGGTGATCGGCGAAGCGGGCTTTGGCGCCGCCGCCGGGGCCAGCCGGCGTGGTGGATCTGCCGCAGTTGGGCCGGGTCATCCTGCAGGACGGCGTGACCATCGGAGCCAATAGCTGCGTGTGATCGCGGAGCCTTTGCCGATACGACCATCGGCGAGAACACCAAGATCGACAATCTCGTCCATGTCGCCCACACAACGTCAGCATAGGTCGTAACTGCGTCGCGGCGGCCTATACGGGCATCTCCGGCAGCACGGTCGTGGGCG